>NZ_CP010685.1 GCF_002407245.1 Phaeobacter piscinae
CTATTCTGCCGCGCGTTTTCTGACCCAGCCAAGGAAGGCCGCATCCGGGCGCCGCAGCCGTGGCGCGCCAGAGCGCACCCACATCGTGCGCCAGTCCGCCTCCAGCGCATAGACATCCACGCCGGGGATCAGGCTGCGGGCCTGCTCCAGCGTGCGCGCGCTCAGCACCGGCGGGCGCTGGCTGTTGTCCAGCACCGCATGTTTCTGGGAAAACCGGATCAGATCCCCCGGCAGCTCCTCCATCGCGTAATCCGGCAGGGGCTGGGCCGCAATCATGTCGCGCAGCATCTTGCGAAACACCCGGCGCGGCGAGGCTGAGCCGGATTTCTTCAACAGCACCTCCACCGAGATCTGCCAGCTGTCCTGCCGCCCGCAATGTTTGCGCGCCAGCTCATAGATGCGCCGCTCCAGCGGTTTCCTGAGCCGGAAGTAATCGCGGCTGAGGGTCAGCACCGATTTCGACAGCACCGCGCGATAGATCCATTCGCTGAGCGTCACCACCACATTGACCATCCGCCCGCCGCGCGCCTTGCGCACAATCTCCCAGCTCTCGATCAGGCCAAAGCCGCTGGTCACCTCCTGACCGCCGGTGACGATATTGGTGGTGATGCGGGTGCCCGCCAGCCGCTCAAACGCCTCGCGCAGACGGCGGTAGGCATCGCCCGAGGTTTCGCGGTTGGTCGCCACCAGCAGATCATGGGCGGTGAGATGCAGCGTGCGGCTGACCTGGCGGCCCGCGTTCACCGCCGCCATCAGCTGGCTGATGCAGAAGATCAGAATGTCCTTGTCGTGGATCGTCGCCAGCCCTTTGACCGAAGGCACCACGGTGATCTCGGCACCATTGTGTTCGTAGTTCAGAATCCGCCGGTCCGGCCGTGTGCCAAGCGAGAACAGCGGGTGTTCCATCGAGGCGAGATCGTTTTTCGGGATCGCATCAAAGATATCGCAGAGGAAAAAATCCCCGCCCTGCGCCCCGCCGCCTGCGGTCATCTGGCCTGAAATCTGGCCTGCCATGTCACTGTCCTGTCTGCTCTGCCGCCCCTCGTCTGTGCGGGCCTTATGGCCTCTTTCGGGGTGACTCGCGTCTTCGTGGTTTTGATTACGCCCACCCTAAAGTTATCCACACCAGTTCTCAACGGGGGTTCAGAGTCACTGCTTCGGGGGATCAGAGTCAGTCTATCGGGGTTTCAGAATCGCAAAGCCCTGAAAAAAGTCCCGCATCGCCAATGAAAAAAGGGCTTTGCGCCGATGGGTGTTGCGCCTTAACTTATATATAACTCAATAATAACAGGTAGAAAAAATCGACGCCGGAAAAATCACCCCCGGTCGCGCCCCAGAGCCACCCGATTTTGACGCCGCAACCCCCGGATTTGCTTAGAAAATTCAAAAGAGATGCGCATATATCTTTCATGTGCGCTGTTTTCTGCTATCATCCGCAAAAGGCCGCACATCAGGGGTGCCCTTCGGGGGCAGTCCGGATGGAAGGGGCACAGGCAGAGGCATGAGAGCAATGGCACGAGAGACCCAGAAGAAAGACCCAAGCCGCGGCGCGGCCGGGCTGCCCCCCTATTTCAACATCGACCCCGACAGCGCGCTCAGCGATCTGGATGCCCCCACCAGCACCGGTGGCTTTGCCGATATCGCCGAGGCCTGCGCCCGGGGCCGGGCGGATCTCTCCAGCCGGGGCATGAACGAAGAGGGGCGCAAAGCGCTGCGCCTGTTCTCCACCTGGGAAATCACCCGCTATCTGATCCCGGTTGCCCAGGCCCATTTCCGCCGGGTGCTGAAGGCCAACCCCGAACTGCCGCAGGGCCGCTCTGAAACCGAGGGCGGCGCCAAGTGGTTCACCCTCGACGAGGTGCTGCGGCTGCGGGCGCATTTCGCCGCCCAGGGCTCCAAGGCCAAGGATTACCAACCCTACCGCCCCGAAGGGCTGCCCGCCAAAATGGTCGCTGTGGCCAACTTCAAAGGCGGCGTGGGCAAGACGTCGACGGCGGCCCATCTGGCGATGTCAGCCGCGCTGGATGGCTACAAGGTGCTGGTGATTGATCTCGATAGCCAGGGCTCGATGACCTCGATCTTCGGCGGCCGCGTGGAGGATGAATGGCAAACCGCCTTCCCGCTTTTGGCGCGCCATTACGGCGATCACCTGCGGCTGGAAAACCAGCGCCGTCTGGATCGCGGCGATGCGCCCCAGCCGCTGGACGACAGCCTGTCGGCCGCGATGGAGATGACGGCGGCGGATGTGATCCAGCCCACCCATTGGCCCAATATCGATCTCATCGGCGCGCAGCTGAACCTCTACTGGGCGGAATTCCAGATCCCGGTCTGGCGCATGGCCGCGCGCTCCTGGAAGCTCTGGGATGCGCTGACCGAACGGCTGGAGGCCGACGGGGTCTTGGACCAATATGACGTGATCTTCATCGACACGCCGCCGGCCCTTGGCTACCTGACCATCAACGGTCTGTCGGCGGCGGATATCCTCTTGGTGCCGATGGGCGCGTCCTTTCTGGAGTTCGACAGTACGGGGCGGTTTTTCGATATGCTGCATTCCACCTTCGCCTCCATCGAGGAGGGTGAGAACCTGGCCGCGCGCGCGCTGGGGCGGCCGGAGATTGCCTTTGAATGGGATGCGGTGCGCACGGTAATCACCCGCTATGACAGCGCCCAGCAGGGGGAGCTGGCAGCCCTGATGCAGGCCTATCTGGGCCCCACCCTGTCGCCGCACCGGCAAGATTACACCGCGCTGATCGGTCAGGCCGGCGAGCAGGTCAATGGCATCTACGAGGCCGATTACCGCGATTTCAACCGCGAAACCTATGCGCGCGGGCGCGAGACCTTCGACGCCACCTATGCGGCCTTCAAGCGGCTCCTGCTGGCGGTCTGGCGCCGGGATGAGTTGCAGATGCAGCGCGCGGCGCAGTAACGGGCTAAAAACACACCGCGCCTCATACTGTGACCCCGGCGGCCCCCAAGGGCAGACAGGACCGCAGAGATCAGATCAGGCGCGACAAAAAAAGGACAGGCAGATGGCAAAACGCAAACGGCTTTCCCCGGCACAGCCGACCTATCTCAGCACCGCGCCGGAGAGCAAATCCGCCCTCGGCGGCCCAGGTTCGCTGTCAGCGCCACCGATTGCGCAGGTCGCCTCCGAAGCCGCCACAGAGGGCGCGCTGCAGGAGCTGACAGCGGTGCTGGAGACCGCCCGCGCCAAGGGGCTGATGATCGAGGAGATCGCGCTTGAGGCCATTGATGAGACCCATCTGGTGCGCGACCGGCTGGAACAGGACGAGGAGGAAATGGGGGCGCTGGTGGGATCCCTGCGCGCCCGTGGCCAGCAGACCCCGATCGAGGTGGTCGAGCTGGGCCAGACCGCAGATGGCAAGACCCACGGGCTGATTTCCGGCTGGCGCCGTCTGCGGGCGATGCGCAGGCTGCATGCCGAAACCGGCGATCCCGCCTTTGCCACCATCAAGGCGCTGGTGATCCAGCCCGATGGCGCTGAGGGCGCTTATGTGGCGATGGTTGAGGAAAACGAAATCCGGGTGAACCTCTCCCACTATGAACGGGCCCGCATTGCGGTGCGGGCGCTGCGCGAAGGGGTCTACAGCAGCCAGAAATATGCGCTGCAATCGCTGTTTGCCAATGCCACCCGCGCCAAACGTTCCAAGATCGGCAGCTTTGTCACCCTGGTTGAGGCGCTGGATGAGGATCTGCTGTTCCCCACCGCCATCCGCGAGAAACTGGGGCTGGGGCTGGCGCGGGCCTTTGCGCAGACACCCGGCTTTGCCGATGAGGTGGTCGCGGCCCTGCGCGCCACCGCCCGCCCCACGGCAGAGGCGGAACAGGAGGTGCTGAGCCAGCTGCTGGCGGCTTATGAGGGGAGTGAGATTCCGGGCCCCGCTGTGGATCAAGCGGCCTCTGCCGTCCCGACGTCTGAGCGGGCGCCGGCTCCTGCGGAACAGCCTGCCCCGGCGCCCCGGGTGCGCAGCCTTGATCCTGCGGATCACATTGGCGCGGATGAGCGGGTGAGCGTGCAAGCCGCTGCGGGCGTGCGGCTGGGGTTCACCCCCGGTCAGCAGCGGATCGAACTCACCGGCACGGCAGTGGATACGACACTGATGGAAGATCTGAAGGCCTGGCTGCGCCGCCGCTGAACGGAGCCTGACAAGAGCATGCAAAAAGACCCTGATACAGGCGTATCAGGGTCTTTTGCGTTTCTGGGAGATAGGTTTCGGCGGGCTTATCGGCCCACCCCGACATAGGTTTCAAACCCGGCGCGTTTGGCGGCTTTGGCGGTGTAGATATTGCGCAGATCCACCATCCGGGGCTGCGCCATCTTGCGCGCCAGCGCCTTCAGATCGAGGGCGCGGAATTCATTCCATTCCGTCAGCAGCACCACCAGATCGGCATTGCGCGCGGCCTTATAGGGATCGTCCTCCCATTTGACACCGGGCAGCAGATCGCGCCCCTCGGCCTCGCCCTGCGGGTCCACCACCCGCACCTTGGCGCCGCCGCCAATGAGGGCCGGCACGATGGTGAGGCTCGGCGCCTCGCGCATGTCATCGGTATTGGGTTTGAAGGTGACGCCCAGCACCGCGATGGTCTTGCCGTTGAAATTGCCGTCACAGGCGTCGCGCAGCTTCTCCAGCATCCGCGCCTTGACCTCCTGATTGACCCGCATCACGGTTTCGGTGATCTGCATCGGATAGGCATGGTCCTGACCGATGCGCGCCAGCGCGGCAGTGTCCTTGGGAAAACACGACCCGCCATAGCCGGGACCGGCATGCAGGAACTTATTGCCGATGCGCCCGTCCAGCCCGATGCCACGGGCGACTTCCTTGACGTCGGATCCCACCCGCTCACAGAGGCCGGCGATTTCATTCATGAAGGTGATCTTGGTCGCCAGAAACGCATTGGCGGCATATTTGATCATCTCGGCACTTTCGAGATCGGTGGTGAGGATCGGGAAATCGCGCAGATATAATGGCCGGTAGATCTCGGCCATGACCTCAGCGGCGCGGTCGTTCTGCACGCCCACAACCACCCGGTCGGGGCGCATGAAATCATCAATCGCCGCCCCTTCGCGCAGGAACTCCGGGTTGGAGGCCACATCAAACTCCGCCGCCGGATTGGATTTGGCGATCACCTGTTTCACCTGCCGGTTGGTGCCGAGGGGAACGGTGGATTTGGTGACCACCACGGTATAGCCCTGCAGGGCGGCGGCAATTTCCTCGCTGGCGGCCATCACATAGGTGAGATCGGCATGACCATCGCCGCGCCGTGTTGGCGTGCCAACGGCGATGAACACCGCTTCGGCCTCGGCGACGGCGGCGGCCAGATCATCGGTAAAGGAGAGCCGGCCCGCCGCCACATTGCGCGCCATCAGATCCTCCAGCCCCGGCTCATAGATCGGCACCTCACCGGCTTGTAGCCGGGCGATCTTGGCAGCGTCCTTGTCGACGCAGACCACGTCATGGCCAAAGTCGGAAAAACAGACGCCGGAGACCAATCCGACATATCCGGTGCCAATCATTGCAATGCGCATGGGGGTGGTCCTTTGCTGTTGCCTCATGGCCCTCGCTTGGGGGAGGGCTTTGGATATCAGACATATACGGGCGCGCGGGGGGCGGGAACCGGAATTTTGGGCCGCTGACGGGGGTGGGCAAAATAGGTCCGGTTCGGACCAAATGTTTCGCACGCGAAACATTTGGTCAATCATGCTGACCTAATTGAAGGGGAGAGTCTTGCTGCCAATTTCACAGAAATCGGCAGGCCTGCGGCGCGCGTCTTTAGGGAAAGGTGACAGGTCAGAGATGCCTGTCGCCCCGGATTAGCCCTGCCCCGGATCAGCCTTCCGCGTCGCTGTAATACGCCCGGTACCAGGCAACAAACCGCGCCACGCCCTCTGCGACGCTGACTTGCGGTTCATAGCCGGTGAGCTGGCTCAGCAAGCTGGTGTCGGCCCAGGTGGCCGGCACATCCCCGGCCTGCATCTCCATCAGGTTTTTCTCGGCCGGAAGTCCCAGCGCGGTTTCCAGCGCCGCGATATACTCCATCAGCGGTGTCGGCTTGGAGGCGCCGATATTGACCACCCGGAACGGGGCGACAGGGCTGAGATTGTCCTGTTCCGAGACCGGCTGATCCCCCGGCACCGCGTCGATCAGCCCGGTGATGCCGGTCACCAGATCGTCGATATAGGTGAAGTCCCGGCTCATCCTGCCGTGGTTATAGACGTCGATCGGCTGACCGGCCTGCATCGCCTTGGTGAATTTGAACAGCGCCATATCGGGCCGGCCCCAGGGGCCGTAGACGGTGAAGAAGCGGAACATGGTGGTGGGCAGCCCATAGAGATGGGCATAGGAATGCGCCATCGTCTCGCCTGCCTTTTTGGTGGCGGCATAAAAGGACATCTGATGATCGGCCTGCTGACGCTCATCAAAGGGCATCTGGGTATTGGCGCCATAAGCCGAGGAGGTGGAGGCGATCAGCATATGGGCGGGCGGATGGGCGCGGGCGGCCTCCAGCAGTTCAAAGGTGCCAATGAGATTGGCCTCAAGATAATCGCGCGGCGCATCAATCGAATGGCGCACCCCGGCCTGGGCGGCCAGATGGATCACCGCATCGGGCTTATGGGTGTCAAACAGTGCCATCAGGCGGCCGGGATCTTCCAGCTTGCCAATGATTGGCGTGAAGCCGGCGTGCGCTGCCAGCATGGCGTGGCGGCGTTCTTTCAGGCGGACATCATAATAAGGCGAGAGGCAATCCAGCCCAATGACACGCCAGCCTGCGGCCAGCAGCCGGTCTGCCAGGTGATAGCCGATAAAGCCGGCCGATCCGGTGATAAGAGCGGTTTTCATGCCCCTTAGGTGGCGGCTTGGGCGCGGGGTGTCAATGCGTCCTGCGGCGGGGAAACCAATCTGTCACCGGCAGGTGAATTGACAGCCCGGTCTATTTATGAGTTTTGCGCTCTGAACCAAACCCGCCGCTGCCCGCAGGAGCCCTTGTCGCTGTGAACGAAACCTTGATCCCCGAGCCTGCGCCTCAGGCTGATATGCAGCAGGCCAATATGCAGCAAGCCGGTGCCGGACGTCTGGTGGCGGTGGTGGTCACCTACAATCGGCTGGAGAAGCTGAAGGTGACGCTGGCGCGGCTGCTGGAGAGCCCCGCTGAGGACCTGGCGGCGCTGGTGGTGGTGGACAATGCCTCCAACGATGGGACTGGTGACTGGCTGGCCGGCTGGGCGGCGGAGCATCCGCGGGTTGATGTGATCACAAGTGCCACCAATCAAGGCGGGGCCGGGGGCTTTGCCCTGGGAATGCGCCGTGCGATGGAGGCCCATAGACCCGACTGGCTGGTGGTGATGGATGATGATGGCCGCCCGGAACCCGGTGGGCTGGCGGCGTTTCACGCCATGGGGCAGAGCGGCGCGCTGGCCCATTGGGACGCGGTGGCGGCGGCGGTCTATTTCCCGAGCGGCGAGATCTGCGAGATGAACCGCCCTTCGCGCAATCCGTTCTGGAGCTTCGGGCATTTCCTCTCCACCGCGCGCAAAGGGCGCGATGGGTTCCATATTCCGCGCCGCGCCTATGAGGGCGGGCTGAGTGCGATTGATGTGACCTCTTTTGTGGGGTTCTTCATTTCAGCAGCGGCGGTGCGGCGGGTGGGCTACCCGGATCCCAAGCTGTTCATCTACGGCGATGATGCGCTTTATACGCTGGGGCTGAGTGCGGCGGGCGGGCGCATCTGCTTTGCCGCCGATGTGCGGTTTGAGCATGATTTCTCCACCTTCAGCAATGGCGACAGCGGCCAGCGGTTCCGGCCGCTGTGGAAGGTCTATTACCATCACCGCAATCTGCTGCTGCTGTACCGGCAGGCGGCGGGCTGGCTGTTCTGGCCGGTGCTGTTGCTGATCCTGCCCAAATGGGTGCTGAAAGTGCGCCACCACCCCGGCGTGCGCCGGGCCTATCTACGCCTGACCTGGCTGGCGGTGCGGGACGGGCTGTTGCGCCGGCTGGGGCGCAGCCACGGCGAGGTGCTGGCAGAAGCCCGCGAATAGGGGCCGATCAGCGGTTCAGGATCACCCGGTGATAGCGGCGCATCAGGATCAGGCCGAGGGCGGTCAGCGCCAGGCCGATCAGCAGCACATAAGAATGGCTGACGTAATCGGCATTATAGGTGGGGTAGAACCCGGTGCGCATCAACCCGGTGATATGCAGCAGCGGATTATACCACAGCACGTCCTGCGCCACCGGCGGCAGATCCTCATAGATATAGATCACGCCGGAGGCCAGAAACAGCGGTCGGGTGATGATCGACCAGGCCACATCCCACAAGGGAAACAACCCCATCAGCACCGCATTGATGCAGCCCACGCCCAGTCCCAGCACCATGGCGAGGGTGATGGCTTCGACCAGCGGCGGCAGGTCGATGGCAGTGCGGCTGTCGATCACCGCAAGGATGCCGGTGATCAGCAGGGTGGTGATGACAATGCCGGTCAGGCTGTTCAGCACAAACCGCGCCAGGATCGCATCCAGCCAGGTGACCGCGGGGTAGCGCAGCAAGGGGCGGGAATAGGCCAGCGCCCGCGCAACGGTGCCGGAAAGAGTCTGATACAGGTTAAATGGCAGAAACCCGGTGGCGTAGAACAATAGGAAGCTGGTGCCGAGCGAGGGCGTGCGGATCACCAGCGAGAAGCCCAGCGACAGAAACAGGATTGCGGCGAGCGGTTCCAGAATGCCCCAGAGGTAGCCGCCGGGGGTGCGCCCGTAGCGGGTCGACATCTCGCGCAGCACCAGTGCCGCCACGGTGCGCAGTGTCGCCATGCTGCGGCGGTGCCGCTGGTGCGGATTGGCGGCGGGGCTGGTGGGGATCTGAGCGGGGATCTGTGCCGCGCCTTGTGTCTTTGGCGGGCTTAACGGGCGGGGCTGAGCCGGGGGCGCAGAAGAAGACAGGCTGGCCATGAACACCCCATGAATACCCATTGTGAAACGCGGATCGCGAACGGTATTATGAGAGAAACAAAAGACAATGACAAACGGCTTGGGGCAGGGTGCTTTTGGGCCAGGACAGGTTGATCATGACACAGACGCCCCCGTCGGCCCTGACCGGACGCCCCGCTTCAGATGAGGCGACCTCAGAGGAGGTGGCTGCGGCAGAGACTGCCGCCAGCCCAGCGACCGGCACCCCCGCGGCCTCTCCTGCTGCCACAGCATCAGACAGCGCCCCGAATACGGCAGAGGCCGCCGCCCCCGCCCAGCGGGTGCCGGATCCCGTCAAACAGCTGAAACGGGTGCGCCGCAAGGCGCGCAAGGCTGAGGCCGCGGTGGCCGAGCTGGAAGCGCGCATTGCCGAGGCCGAGCAGCGCCCGGCCTATCCGCTGGCGCGCCCCGCCAGTATGAAAAAACGCCACTGGGGGCTGGTGATCAGCTTTGTGGCGCTGGTGCTGGCGCCGCTTCTGGCGGTGATGATCTACCTCTGGACCTTTGCCGAGGATCAATATGCCTCCACCGCCGGCTTTACCGTGCGCAGCCAGGAAAGCAGCGGCGCCAATGATCTGCTTGGCGGTCTGGCGCAGTTTGCAGGCACCAGCAGCGCCTCGGACAGTGATATTCTCTATGAATTCATCCAGAGCCAGGAAATGGTGGCGGCGGTCGACAAAGCCGTGGATCTGCAGGGGCATTACAGCGCGCTCTGGCCGCGGGACTGGGCTTTTGCGCTCTGGCCGGAGGCCTCGCTGGAGGATCTGACCTGGTATTGGCAGCGCATTGTCGGCATCTCCTTTGACAGCGGCTCGGGGCTGATCGAGGTGCAGGCGCTGGCCTTTGATGCGGCGACTGCGCAGGCGATCACAAAAGCCATCGTGGCGGAGAGCCAGACCCGGATCAATGCGCTGAACGAACAGGCGCGCGCCGATGCGATGCGCTATGCCCGCGCCGATCTGGACGAGGCGCTGGAGCGGCTGAAGGAAGCCCGTCAGTCGCTGACCCAATTCCGCACCCGCACCCGGATTGTGGATCCCGAGGCCGATATCCAGGGCCGTATGGGGGTAATGAACAACCTCCAGCAGCAGCTGGCCGAGGCGCTGATTGAACAGGATCTGTTGCTGGTTTCTGTCAGCCCGTCAGATCCCCGGATCAAGAAAGCGCAGCAGCATATTGATGTGATCCGCGACCGGATCAATATCGAACGGCAGACCTTTACCTCCAACAACACCGACACCGGGGGCGTCGGGGAGGATTACCCGTCGCTGATTTCCGAGTTTGAACGGCTGACGGTGGACCGCGAATATGCCGAGGAAAGCTATCGTGCGGCGCTGACGGCGCTGGAGGTGGCGCGCGATGATGCCGCCCGTCAGAGCCGCTATCTGGCGACCTATATCAACCCCACCCGTGCCACCGAGGCGGAATATCCCCGCCGCGCGGTGCTGGCCGCCCTGGCCGGGCTGTTCCTGCTGCTGACCTGGTCGATCCTGACGCTGATCTACTATTCGATCCGCGATCGCAGTTAAGTCGAGGGGGCAGGGCGGTGATCCGGTTTGAAAATCTGACCAAGAGCTTCTGGCTCAAGGGCGAGCGGCGGGTTGTCATCGACAATCTGAACCTGACCCTGCCGACGGGGCGGTCGCTGGCGCTTCTGGGGCGCAATGGCGCGGGCAAATCCACCCTGCTGCAGCTGGTGGCGGGCACCATGCGCCCCGATCATGGTGAGATCATCTCCGACGGGTCGATCTCCTGGCCGGTGGGGCTGGCGGCGTCGTTTCACGGCGATCTGAGCGGCGCGGAAAACGTCCGCTTCATCGCGCGGATTTACGGCGTGGATACCGATGATCTGGTGGGGTTTGTGGAAGATTTTGCCGAGTTGGGCAAATTCTACCACATGCCGATGCGCAGCTATTCTTCCGGCATGCGGGCGCGGCTGACATTCGGCGCCTCCATGGGGATCAAGTTTGACACCTATCTGGTGGATGAGGTGACGGCGGTGGGCGATGCCGCCTTCAAGCGCAAAAGCCGCGATATCTTCACCGACCGGATGCGCCATTCCAGCGCCATTCTGGTCAATCATTCGATGCGCCAGCTGCGCCAGTTCTGCAATGCCGGCCTGGTGCTGGATAATGGCCGGCTGCGCTATTTCAGCGATCTGGATGAGGCCATTGCCGAGCATCACCGCCTGATGGCGGTCTGACGGGGGTTGAGATGTCCGGCAGGTGTTCCCGTAATGCCTTGATATCAAATTAAAATGCAGGTCTTTGCCGGCGCTGAAACCGATCCTTGTATGCTTTTGGATTGTTTGACAAAAAGGGCAGGGGACGCAAACAGGACGGGGTGCCGGGGTGAATATACTGATGGTGGGCGCAGGGCTTTCGGGCGCTGTGATCGGACGGCATCTGGCCGAGGCAGGTCACAAGATCACGGTGCTGGACAGCCGCGACCATATCGGCGGCAATTGCCATACCGCGCGCGATGCGGAGACCGGCGTCATGGTGCATGTCTACGGGCCGCATATTTTCCACACGGATGACGCGGAGGTCTGGGACTATGTGAACGGGTTTGAGACCTTCCTGCCCTATAAAAACCGGGTGAAGACCACCAGCCTGGACCCCGAGGGGCGGCGCGGGGTGTTCTCGCTGCCGGTGAATCTGCACACCATCAACCAGTTCTTCGGCAAGACCCTGCGCCCCGAAGCGGCGCATGAGTTCATCACCCAAGAGCAGGCCGATACCTCCATCACCGATCCGCAGACCTTTGAAGAGCAGGCGCTGCGCTTTGTGGGCCGCGATCTTTATGAGGCGTTTTTCAAGGGCTACACCATCAAGCAATGGGGCGTGGCGCCAAGCGCACTGCCGGCCTCGATCCTGAAACGGCTGCCGGTGCGGTTCAACTACGACGACAATTACTTCTTCCATAAATATCAGGGCATGCCGGAGAACGGCTATACCGCGATGATTGAAAAAATCCTCGATCATCCGGGCATAACGGTCAAGTTAGAGACTGTTTTTGACCAATCGCAGGCGGCAGATTACGACCATGTGTTCTACTCCGGGCCGTTGGATGGGTATTTCGACTACCAGCTGGGCCGGCTGGGGTACCGGACGCTGGATTTCGAACGGTTCACCCATCAGGGCGATTATCAGGGCTGCGCGGTGATGAACTACGGCGAGGAATCCGTGCCTTACACCCGCATCACCGAACACAAGCATTTCGCCCCCTGGGAAAGCCATGACGGCTCGGTCTGCTACCGTGAGTTTTCCCGCGCCGCAGAGCCGGAGGATATCCCCTATTACCCGATCCGCCAGGTCGAGGAGAAAGCGCTGCTGGGAGAGTATGTGGCGCTGGCCGAACAGGCCGAGGGCGTCACCTTTGTGGGGCGTCTGGGCACCTATCGCTATCTCGATATGGATGTGACCATCCGCGAGGCGCTGGACACCGCGCGCGGCTTTCTGGCGGCGGCGGAGGCAGGCAACCGGGCGCCTGCGTTTTTCGTGGCACCGCTCTGAGCGGATCGGCGGGCTGTGGCAGGTGGCTTGGTCTGGACCCGTACCGGATGTTAGAGTAGGGCTTGGGCGCCGGAAAATAAGGCTGATGAAGTAACGAGATGGAGCCGATGAGCGACAAGACCGGAGCCAGACCCAAGACGCTTGTGATTCACATCGGCGACCACAAGACCGGGACCACCACCATCCAGAACGCGCTGGCTGTGGGCAGCATTCAGCTGCATGACGCCAAGCTGCTCTACCCGGCCAAGATGAACCACAATTATCTGACCGGGTTTATCACCAGCTATCGCAAGGGCACGCCCCTGCCCAAACATCTGGAGGATCGCGACGGTCTGACAGAGGTGGCCGCCCAGATCGCGGCCTCGGATGCGGATTATGCGGTGCTGTCTGCCGAGGCGTTTGAGAATATCCCGGCGCCGGAATTTCACGATCTGGTCGAGACCTTCTTTCGCGGCTGCGCCGATCGCATTCATATCGTGGCCTATGTGCGCCCCCATGCGCAGCGGATCCTGTCGAGCTATGCCGAGCAGATCAAGATCGGCTGGTACCGGGGCAGCATGCAGGAGTTCTTTGACCACAATCTGCAAAACGGCCGCTTTCACTACGCGCCACGTTTTGCCCAGTGGCGCCAGCTGTTCGGCGAGGATTTCACCCTGCGCCCGATGATCCGCAAGGAGCTGAAAAACGGCTCGGTGCTGGATGATTTTGCCGAGGTGGCCTTTGACGGGCGGCCCTGCACGGTGGAGGAATTCGAGCCGGAAAACCAGGCCATGACCGTGCGCGAGCTGGCGTTGATGTATTTCCTGCAAGGTAAGTTTCAGGAACAGGACCCCTGGCTGCGCCATACGCTGGGCTGGGAAGTGTCGCGCCAGCTGGACCGCTCGCGCGGCGACAGCGAGGCCAAGGTGCGCAAACTGGTGATGGCACGCGATCTGGCCGAGGCCGCCACCGCCGCCTATCGCTGCGATGCCGAGGTTATGGATGCCGAATTCTTCGGCGGCCGGCCGCTGTTGCGCAATGCGCTGCGCGACATGGAAAAACAATCCGCCCCGCGCGCCCCCTCACTGGATCCGAGCCAGTTTTTCAGCCCCGAACATCTGCGCAACCTGACCGTCATGGCCAAGATCATCGAAGGCATGCTGGAGCGGCAGGGCAAATGGCCCTCCTATTTCCACAGTCACCGGATCAAGGATATTGAACGGCACAAGAACGCGCGTCTGGGGCTGGATGAAAACGGCGATCCGCTGGAGCCGGAGGTGGATGCAGAGATGCCTGCCGGATCCGAGACCGCAGCCTCTCCCGCCACCCAGAGCGCCACACCCACATCTGACACGCCGGCCCAGACACCACCGTCACCGCCCGCGCGCGTCCTCGCAGATGCCGCCGCAGGCGCTGCGCCACAGAAGGATCAGCCATGAATATCCGTTCCTCCCTCGCCGCGGTCATCGTGACCTATAACCGGCTGGACAAGCTGAAGCGCGTGATCGCGGCCCTGCAGGCGCAGACCTGCCTGCCGGAGCGGGTTTTTGTGATCGACAATGCCTCCACCGATGAGACCGGCAGCTGGTTGACCCAACTGCAACAGGACGACCCGCGGTTTCAGCATGTGCGGCTGCCGGAGAACATCGGCGGCGCTGGCGGCTTTTACGAGGGCGCGCGGGTGGCCTATGAGGAAGGCTATGATTACATCTGGTTCAGCGATGATGATGCCTACCCAGAGCCCAATGCCATCGAGCTGCTGCTGACCGGCATCAAGGATTTCGAGGCGCGGTTCACCTGGCGGCCGTCTTTTGCCTGTTCGGCGGTAAAATGGACCAATGGCGATCTCTGCGAGATGAACACGCCTTCGACGGTCTGGGACTGGCCGCGGTTCTACAGCCCCGAGACGCCTTATTTCCTGGTCGGATCCTGTTCCTTTGTCTCGGTGCTGGTGCCGCGTTGGGCGATCCAGAAACACGGTTTTCCGATCAAGGAATATTTCATCTGGTACGATGATGCCGAATACACCCAGCGGATCGCCAAATCCTACCCTGGCATCTATTGCCCCAACAGTGTGGTGGTTCATGATGTGCCGGAAAACAAGGGCGTGAACTATTCGCTGGTGAACCAGGCCAATATCTGGAAATTCCGCTATGGCGCGCGCAATGAGGCGTCGTTCCGCCGCCGTGAACAGGGCTGGGCCGGGGTGGCTGTCTTTGCCCGCGGGGTGCGCCGGCAGATGCGCCAGGGCAATGTGGAAAAATCCCTGCGCCGGGAGGTCTATAAGGCGATCTGGCAGGGCTGTTCCTTTAATCCGCCCATCGTGCGCCCCGATCCCGACACCGGCGTCTGAAACAGGACGTCTGAAACCCAGCATCTGAAAACGGCGTCTATATAGGCCCGTTCCCCACAGATCGCACAAGCCGACAGGCAGGCAGACAGAGCACGAGGCAGGAGCCCCCATGTCCCAGGACAGAGAGTATATCGATCAGGAGATCGCGCAGATCCGTTTCATCTATGAAACGCTCTATCCCGAGACCCCGGTCGAGACCCATATGTGGTGGGAAAAGGCCAAGCTGCCGACCCCGGCGGTGCAGCCGCAGGAGATGGCCTATGGCGCCGAGATGATGGCGCTGACCTATATCGGCAACCTGCGCACCGGACCGCAGGAGACCCCGGCGCTGCCGGGCAAACGGGTGTTTGTCACCATTCCCTCGCCGCGCCAGGTGGCGGTGCGCGAAAGTGCTGGCGGCGTGCCCTGGCACAAACGGCCGCGCAAATACCGGGCCATTCATGCGCTCTCGCCGATATTGGCGGAACAGATGAAATATCAGATCGAGGCGCGGCGGTTCCGCAAACTGCCCAGTCGGCATAAATTCTCCCGGCTGGCCTGTTCACGCGGCATCTTTGAAACCCAGAAAATGGCCCCTGAGGGGCGCCATGGCGGCAAGGATCCGGCGATCCTGATCGGGCTGCACTGGCTGGATGTGGGCGGTGCCGAGAGCCTTGGCATCGACAGCATTCAATGGGCGCTGGATGCCGGGTTGCGGGTGTTTGTCATGGTGGGTCAGCAGGGGCCCGAACGGCTGCTGGCGAAACTGCCCGATGATCCGCGCCTGCAGTTGATCCGCACCGACCGTTACCTGCCGCGCAGCCAGACCAGCGGTTTTGTCAGCCAGCTGATCGCGCAGGAAAACATCATCCTCACCCACAATCATCACTGCGTGCCGCTCTATGATGCCTTGCCCACGATCAAGCTGCGCCATCCGCATGTGGTCAATATCGACAGCACCCATATCGTGGAATACGCCGATGGCGGCTATCCGCGGATCTCGGGCGTCTGGAGCAATTACATCGATCATCACCATGTGATCAGCGGCGATCTGGAACGCTTCTACAAGGAGCGGTTCCGGGTCTATGGCAGCAAGCTGGTGCTGGGGCGTCTGCTGGATGACAGCCGCCGCGGGGCGGAGGTGGCGCCGGTGCGCATCAAGGCCGGGCAGAGCCGCTGCCGGGTCGCCTTTGTCGGGCGGATGGTGCATCAGAAACGCCCGGTGGTGGCGCTGTCGATCATCCGGCGGCTGCGTGCCTGGGGCAAGCGCAACGGTGTGGAATTCCGCTTTGATATGGTGGGCGAGGGGCCCTATCGCGGCGCGGTGGAACATCTTTTGACCCGCTACCGGCTGACGGATGTGGTGCATCTGCATCCTGCGGGCACCGATGTGCCGGCCCTCCTGGGCGAGAGCGATATCCTTCTGGTGCCGTCGTCGAACGAAGGGCTGGCGCTGGTCTGTTATGAGGCGATCGAGGCCGGCTGCGTGCCGATCTGCTCCGAGGTGGGGGCGCAGGCGGAGATCTGCCCGCCGGAAACGCTGGTGGCCTGGTCGCCGCTGCAGGCGGTGCGCGACAGCGTCGCGGTGGTGCAGCGGCTGTTGCGCGAGGAAGGCTTTGCCGAGGCGGTGGAGACCGGCCAGCGCGCCCGGATGCAGGCCTTGCAGGATGAGCCTTCGGCGCGCGAGGTGCTGGACCGGCTCTATCGCGATACGCTGGCGGCGGCGCAAGCCGGACCTGAGAGCCAGAGCGAGACACCCCAGCCTGCTGCCGCCAAACGCAAGACAAAAGGCAAGGCCCCGGCATGACCCGTCGGCTGTGGCTGCATATCGGCTCGCATAAGACCGGGTCGACCTCGCTGCAGACCGCGCTGCGACAGGGGCAGAGCGACAAGACCCTGGGTCGCTGGAGCTATCTGCATGCCCGCCCGCGGGTGGATTTCAACCCGCTGGTGCGCTGCCATGGCATGGGCGCGGGGATGCACACCGAATTGCGTTGGCCGTTTCTGGAGCGGCGCATGGCGGATGCCGATCATCGTGGCCATGGTGACTGTATCCTGTCGAGCGAAATGCTGTTCTGGCTGATGGATGTCGCGGATCTGGAGGCGCTGCGCCAGCAGCTGCTGACCCATTTTGACGAGATCAGCGTGGTGGCCTATCTGCGGCGTCAGGACGCGCTGGCGCTGTCGCACCGCAAACAGGTGGTGATGGGGCGGGCGGCCTATCAGTTTTACGGCGCGCAGATCCAGGGGCTGCCGGAATTTCAGCCGCATATGATGCGCTATTTCGACTATGCCACCAAACTGGCGCGCTGGGAGCAGGTGTTCGGGGCCGAGAATGTCACCGTGCGCCGGTTCCAGCGTGGCGATCTGGTGGGCGGCGATACGGTGCTGGATTTCTACCATCTGGTGGGGCTGACGCCACCGCCGGAGCTGCCGCAGGAAAACGCGGCCTGGTCGCGCAGCCAGTTGCTGGCGGGGCTGTGGCTGCGCCAGCGTGGCTATCCGCGCCAAAGCTTTGCCGAGGCGGTGCAGGAGCTGCCGGATGATGGCCGTCTGATGCCCGCGCGGGCAGAGGCGGCGGCGTTTCTGGCGCGATTTGACGCGATCAACCGGGCCTTAGCGGCGCGTTATGATCCCGAGGGGCCGGAGATGTTTTTTGACTGTGATCTCAGCCGTTATCCCGAAGCGGGCAATGGCGAGGGGCTGGAAGGCGACGCGGTGGTGACGCCTGAGGTGCTGGCGGGGTTGGAGGCGCGGGCGCGGGCGGAAATGGCGGCGCGGGAGCTGCCGCTGGATCCGCTGAACCCGGAGGATCGGCTTTAGGCTGCCGCAGACCGATTATTGATCTGGCATCCCCCTCCGCAAGAGATTGCGGGGGGATTTTTTATGCGCGCGCGGGTCATCAGATCCGCGCAAAAGAAAAGGCCCCGCAAAGCGGGGCCTTTCCGAAGACATGTGACAGCGCCAATTAGACGATGAAGTCGCCTGCGTCCAAGCTTGCGAGTGTCACATCTGTAGTGTTTTGCAGAGCTACAGAGGTATCAGCGTCAATTTGCAGCACAACGTAGGTACCATTTGCAGCACCGGGAGTCCCATCAACTTCATATGCATTGGCGAGCAGATCTGCCAGCGTCATGCCTCCATCAACCAGTTCGGAGATGTCAAGCAAGTCGGTCCCATCGGTGAAATCTTCGATGGTGGTTGCGCCTGTGCCCGCTTTCAGGACAAAGGTGTCCGCACCAGCGCCACCGAGCAGATCGTCACCGCCGAGGCTGGTGTAGATCACATCGTCGCCAGCACCGCCGTCAACGTCATCTTTGCCCGCACCGCCGCGCAGTTCGTCGTTATTGTTTCCACCGTTAAGGACGTCGTTGCCGTCGCCACCTTTCAGGGTGTCATTACCGTCGCCACCGTTCAGCTGGTCTGCACCTGCACCACCGTTGATGACGTCGTTGCCCGCACCGCCGTCGAGGCCGTTGTTAGCTGCATCGTCGCCGTTGCCGCCGAAGATGGTGTCGTTGCCGTCGCCGCCGGTGATTTCATCGTTACCTGCGCCGCCACCAAGAAGGTTGTCATCGGACGCGCCACCAGTTGCTGCGGTGATGACATCATTGCCGTTACCGCCGCGGATGATGTTGTCGCCGGTGCCGCCATTGATCTGGTCGTTGCCGTTTTCACCGAGAATCAGGTCATCACCATCGCCACCGGCGAGGATGTCATTATCATCGCCACCGGACAGGCTGTCATTGCCGTCACCTGCAGTGATGTTGTCAACGCCTTCGTGACCGGTGAAGGTGTCATTGCCGTCATCTTCGCTACCGGTTTCGTCGACAGTTGCATTCGATGTCGATGCTACCCAAGTGTCGTCACCGGTGGTGAAGGGGATGGTTTCAGTAAAGGTGACCGGAATGGTCGACTGAACGCCATTGGCATCTTCTACGACGATGTCATAGGTGAAGGATGCGGTGCCACCAACATTGCCTGCTGCGCGCAGGGCTGCGTCGCTTGCAGTGAATGCAACGGAAGTTGCGCCTGCGCCATCAACGATGCTGAATTGGCCATCGTCGTTGTTGAAAGCAGTGCCCGCGTCGGCGATTACAGAACCATCAACACTGATGATGGTGTGCCCGTTTGTCAGAGCTGCGTCTGCGGTCAGGTTTGACCCGTCCCAGCGATATGTCAGTTCAGAACCGGCTGCGCCAGTAAAGGTCCCATCAGAAACAATCGGATTGTGGACCGAAGCGACGCCGGATTCCAAAACTGCACCGTCAGCAAATTGAACTTTGGTGAAGCCGTTGGTCAGAGTGATGACATCTGCCGCGGTACCACCTGCCGTATTATCGTCGAGAGTTCATTCCTTGGTGCTGCCGCCGACATAAGAAACACGGTCAAGCTCGGTGCCGACAAATGCGGCGAGGCCCTGGCCCAGCACCAGAGTATCGGAACCACCATTGCCGTCGTGAGTCAGCTGATCTGTGCCGTCGATGGTACCAGTCAGGGTGACGACGTCATCGCCAGTTGTGCCTTTGACCAGCTGATCGTCGGCGGGAAGTGTAATATTAGCCATTTTCTACTCCGTAGTAATGCTCGTCGATTTCTGCGAACAAACGCGCCTGCCTTATGCCCGCAAAGGTTTTACCGCTCTCTGTCTCTCTGGATGGGCATCTGTTGTCAAGGAAACTTGCGCAGGCGGGCTCAGGAATTGCGGGGATGTCGAAATCGTGCCCTGCGTGCCACGCTGCCCCATTGTGGGAAACGGGCGGCTTGCAGCTAATTTAACCATTTTAGGGGTTGAAAAGACGGGATCTTTTTGCAAATTTCTTGCCCGACTGAGGTGCGTTGCGGCGCGCCTGCGGGAGCTATGGCGGATTTATGTATGATTTCGCCGGTAAACTTGACGTTTTGCGAAGCGCCTGCGCATTTTGTTAACTCTTTTTTAATACATCTTATAAGGGTAGGGAATACCTGACCTGTGGCTCATCCTCTCCCTGTAGGTGTGTGGTTTTTGCCACCCCGATCAAAACGGGTTTTCATTTTTCAACATTCCGCCCCGGCGTTTTAAAAGAGCGGTGCGATTTCTTTCACTTCCTATTCGCGGGAATAAAGGTTCGATTTAAATTAATCTGCTTTTTTGGTGGCTTCAGGTGGCTTTTGAGGGGATAAGTTTCACTTTCTCCACACTACCTCTTTCGACGTAGGAAGGTGGTAGTGCCCCGAAGCGGCGAAAACCCTGCCGCAACCGGCCAGATTTGCCCTTGCGGCGGGGAGCTGCGGGAGAATCTCCCCGCCGCAGCGCAGGGCTGTGCCCGCCCGCAGCGGGCGGGTGGAATCGGGGCAGACTCGGGGTGGATTCGGGGTGAATACGGGGCTGCAGGGGGGCTCTGGCATGGGCAGCCCGGCCCCAAAGCGGGGGCAGGATCGGGCCGGTCAGATAAGCCCGGCGCGTTCAGCTGGTGCCATCAAACCGTGACGGCGGCTCAGCTGTAGCAGCGGCTCACCAGCTGATGCAGCCGGGTGTCGTTGCGGCTTTTCTCGCCCACCAGATTGCGCACCGCATCGGGGATGTCTTCGGCGGCTTTGGTCTTGGTGCCGGTGTTCTCGCGGTGCTCGGTCAGCTCCGCCAGACCATGGCTGCGGCGCAAATGCTGCAGCGAGGCGCCCAGATGTTCGGTGACACCAATAAAGCTGTAGGCGGCGTTCAGTTTCTCCAGCGCGTGATCAAAGGAGTAGAAAGCCCCGGTCATCAGCGACAGCTGGTAATCATAAGGCAGCACGCGGGCATAGGATTCCAGCGTCGGAAAGCGCGCGGCGAAGGTTTTGTGCTGGGGGTGTTTGTCGGAGGTGTTGTAACGGTAGTTCGACACGAAGCGAGCCAGCGGGTCGCGGATGATGGTGGCGCATTTGAGCGGCAGCTCCTGATGGCGCCAATACATCACGTCAGACCAGGCGAAATGCCCCATCAGCACCTGACGGCAGGGGTTGGCCTCATCGCTGCGCCGGTAGAGCGCCTTGCGCGTCTTGTTGCGGAAGGACTGGTTGGTGTTCTCCCAGGAGACCGGGTGAAAGATGTCAAAGGCCGCCTGCAGCGCCTTGCCCACCGACATGCCTGCGGTCTTGGGAATATGCATGAACAGGATCACGTCATTGGGATCGTGATAGGTCTCTGCCGCCACCAGCCGGGGGGAAAACCGGGCCTCGAACGCGGTCTCGGCAACGGTTTTGCTGCCGGAGGTCTGAGAGGAAACCTGTGACATGATAAGGGCTTGCTCCAGTTTGGTCGGCAGGTGCCGGATGCGCTGTCGGGCTTTAGCGAAGGGGGGGGCGGATGTCAATCTGAGCAAGGCGGAGCGGCGGGGTTTGGACGGGTCTGTGGCGGCGGGGCTGCCCCCGTTTTGAGTGCGCGACTGCGCCTGGCGGGTGATGCGGCGCCGCCGCGCCTGTCGGCTATTGTTGCGGGGGCGGAGGGAGCTGTTTGACAAGCCTTGGACGGCTGTGCTTTTGACCCTGTTAAAGATGTCCGGACGTCGGTGCCGCAGGGAGCCATTGTGCATCCGGGCCTGTCCGGGCATATCCGCCCCTGACCCCGGTCCAGCCTGTCCAGATCTCTGTTGCGGGTGGCCGGGTCTTTTGGTCCTCTTACTTTCGGGCGCCCCTCCGGGCGCCCCCGACAAAGGCAATATGTCATGGCACGCACCTCTGCACAGCATTCCGGATCCGGGCATAAGTCCGGCCTGGGTGAGATCCGCAAGGCCCGCAGGGGCAATCGCGGTGCTTTCTGGCTGATTGGCGTGTTCAGCTTCTTTGCCAATCTGCTGATGCTGACCAGCCCGCTCTATATGATGCAGGTCTATGACCGGGTGCTGGGCAGCCGCTCGCTGGAGACGCTGGTGGCGCTGACGGTGCTGGCGGGGTTCCTGTTCCTGATCATGGGGGTGCTGGACTATGTGCGCGGCCGGATCCTGGCGCGGGTCGGGGCGCGGTTCCATGACCAGCTGGAAACCCGGGTGTTCAACGCGGTGCAGGACAAATCGGCGGCGGGGTTTAATGACGACATCGCCAAAGTGGGGCTGCGGGATCTGGAAGCGATGCAGAAGGCGCTGTCCTCGCCCATCGTGTCGGCGTTCTTTGATCTGCCCTGGACGCCGCTGTTTCTGGGGCTGATTGCGGTGTTCCATCCGCTGCTGGGGCTTTTGGCGCTGATCGGGGGGGCGGTGCTGGTGGTTTTTGCGCTGGCCAATCAGATGATCTCCAAGGCGGCGGTGGAAAACGCCAGCATGATGGCGGCTTCGGCGCATCAGGTTTCCGACGGGATGCGCAACAATGCGGAGCTGATCCAGGGGCTGGGGATGCGCCGCGCGGCCTTTGCCAAATGGCGGATGCTGCGCAGCCAGGCGGTGGGGTCCGAGCTGAGTGCGGCGGATATGACCGGCGGCTTCAGCACCGCCACCCGCACCTTCCGGCTGGCGCTGCAATCAGCGATGCTGGGCACGGGTGCCTATCTGGTGCTGACCGAAGGGCTGACGCCGGGGGTGATGATTGCCTCGTCGATCATCATGGGGCGGGCGCTGGCCCCGATCGAGACGCTGATCGGCCAATGGGCGCTGGTGCAGCGGGCCATGCAGGCGCAGGAGCGTCTGGCACAGATGCTGACCGAAACCCCGGAACGCCCGGCGCCGATGAAACTGGCCCGCCCGGCGGCCAAACTGGAGGTGCAGGGCGTGGCTCTGGTGCCGCCGGTGGCGCCGGGGCAGGTGGCCAAGCCGGCCTTGCAGGGGCTGAATTTCAATCTCCAGCCCGGTCAGGCGCTGGGGGTGATCGGTGCCTCTGGGGCGGGGAAATCTTCGCTGGCACGGGCGCTGATCGGGGTCTGGCATCCGGTCTCGGGCAAGATCCGGCTCGATGGGGCGGCGCTCAATCAATATGACATGGATGATCTGGGCAGCTATATCGGCTATCTGCCGCAGCAGGTGACGCTGTTTGACGGCACCATTGCCGAAAACATTGCCCGCCTGTCGATGATGCCGGATCCCGATCAGGTGGTGGCGGCGGCGCGCAAGGCGGCGGTGCATGATATGATCCTGACCCTGCCGCAGGGTTATGACACGCCGGTGCGGGTGGCCAGCAACCGGCTGTCGGGTGGGCAGGTGCAGCGTATCGGGCTGGCGCGTGCGCTTTATGGCGATCCGGTGCTGCTGGTGCTGGATGAGCCGAATTCAAATCTCGACAATGAGGGCAGCCAGGCGCTGAACCTGGCGGTCTCCCATGCCAAGAAGGACGGGCGCGCGGTGATCATCATGGCGCATCGCCCGGCGGCGATCCAGCTCTGTGATCTGATCCTGATCCTGGACAATGGCACCCAGCGCGCCTTTGGTCCCAAGGATGCGGTTCTGGGAGAGCATCTGCAGAACCCGCAGGTGGCGCAGAAGAAACCGGCCCAGCAGCAGGCCTCGAAACCGGCGGCCCAGCAACAGGCTGCCGCCCCGTCCGCAACGACACCGTCCCCGTCTACACCGGCGCAATCCACGCCCCCCCAGAAACAGCCAGCCCCAAAGCAGGCAGAGGCAAAATCATGAGCGATACATCCAAATCCTACCCGATCCGGGGGCTGACCATTGCCGGGTTGCTGGCCATGGGGCTGCTGGTCGGCGGCCTTGGCCAATGGGCCGCCACGGCAGAAATCTCCGGCGCGGTGATTGCCTCCGGTTCCATCAAGGTGGAGCAGAACCGGCAGGTGGTGCAGCACCCCTATGGCGGTGTTGTCGATGAGGTGCTGGTGAGCGAGGGCGATCTGGTTGAGGAAGACGCGCTGCTGCTGCGGCTGGAGCCGTCGGAGCTGCTGGCCGACCGTCAGATCGTCGAAGGCCAGCTGGCCGAAACCCTGGCCCGGCGCAGCCGCTATAGCGCCGAACGGGACGAGGCCGAAGAGATCACTTTTGCCGAGCTGCTGTTTGAGCTGAAGGGCACCCATGTGCAGACCGAAGAGCTGATCAACGGGCAGAAACGCCTGTTTGAGGCGCGCCTGGTCAATCTGCGGGCCCGCATCAGCCGCCTGCAGGAACGTATCGGCCAGATCCAGAGCCAGATCGACGGGATCGAGGCGCAGCAATCGGCTCTGCAGGAACAATTGGTGCTGATCGGCAAGGAGCTGGAAAACCAGCAGAGCCTGCTGTCGCAGGGGCTGGCGCAGTCCAGCCGGGTGCTGTCCCTGCAGCGTGAACAGTCGCGGCTGCGCGGTCAGGCCGGGGCGCTGACCGCCCAGAAGGCCCAGGCCGAAGGGCAGGTCACCGAATTGGGTCTGGAGATCCTCAACCAGAAAAGCGCGCGGCGCGAAGAGGCGATCACCACCCTGCGTGACCTGCAGGTGCGTGAGCTGGAGCTGATCGAGCGGCGCAATGTGATCCTGCAGCGGCTGTCCCGGCTGGAGGTGCGCGCGCCGGTGGCGGGGGTGGTTTATGACCTCAATGTCTTTGCCCGCAAATCGGTGATCCGGGCGGCGGATCCGCTGATGTATCTGATCCCGCAGAGCCAGCCTCTGGTGATCTCGGCGCAGGTGGCACCCTCAGATATTGATCAGGTCTATCTCAATCAGAAGGTCAGCCTGAATTTCTCCAGCTTCAACCAGCGCACCACGCCGACGCTGTTTGGCTCGGTGAGCACAATCTCGGCAGATTCCTTTATCGATCCGCAGACCGGGCGCAGCTACTACGTGGTGGAGGTGCGGCTGAACAAAGGCGAGGCCGCCCGCCTGCCCGAGGGCAATGTGCTGGTGCCGGGGATGCCGGTGGAGACCTTTATCCAGACCAACAGCCGCACGCCTTTTGCCTATCTGGTGCAGCCCTTCACCGATTATCTCAACCGGGCCTTCCGCGAAAGCTGAGCCTGCCGGCCTGGATCTCGCACCCCGCCTGCCGATCCGGACAGGGGGGGATGCCGGGGGGGTATTGGGGCGAAAACCGGCTGCCACTCCGCCGCAACATGTTTTAAGCTGAGACCACCCCGCGCCCAGGTGCCAAACCGCGGCCGACCGCATAAGATTTAAGGATAGCAGATGAAAAAAGCCCTCATCACCGGTGTAACGGGTCAGGATGGGTCCTACCTTGCGGAGTTTCTTCTGGAGAAGGGCTATGAGGTGCATGGGCTGAAGCGGCGGGCGTCGTCGTTCAACACGGCGCGGGTGGATCATATCTATCAGGATCCGCATGTGGATCATGCCCGGTTCAAACTGCATTACGGCGATCTGACCGACACGTCGAACCTGACCCGGCTGCTGAGCGAGATTGAACCGGATGAGGTCTATAACCTCGGCGCGCAGTCCCATGTGGCGGTCAGCTTTGAGGCGCCGGAATATACCGCCGATGTGGATGGCATCGGCACCCTGCGCCTGCTGGAGGCGATCCGCTTTCTGGGGCTGGAGAAGAAGACCCGGTTTTATCAGGCCTCCACGTCTGAGCTTTATGGTCTGGTGCAGGAAACCCCGCAGCGCGAGACCACGCCGTTTTACCCGCGCTCGCCCTATGCGGTGGCCAAGCTGTATTCCTACTGGATCACGGTCAACTACCGCGAGGCCTATGGCATCTATGCCTGCAACGGCATCCTGTTCAACCACGAGAGCCCGCGCCGGGGCGAGACCTTTGTGACGCGCAAGATCACCCGCGGTCTGGCCAATATCGCCCAAGGCCTCGAGGAGTGTCTTTATATGGGCAATATCGACGCGTTGCGCGACTGGGGCCATGCCAAGGATTACGTGCGCATGCAGTGGATGATGCTGCAGCAGGAGACGCCTGAGGATTTTGTGATTGCCACCGGCAAGCAATATTCGGTGCGCCAGTTCATCACCTGGTCGGCGCAGGAACTGGGGCTGACGCTGGCGTTTTCAGGCGCAGGTGTCGAGGAAATTGCCACGGTGACCGCGATTGCGGGCGATATGGCCCCGGCGCTGAAAGTGGGCGATGTGGTGCTGCGCATTGACCCGCGTTATTTCCGCCCCGCCGAGGTGGAGACGCTGCTGGGTGATCCGTCAAAGGCGAAGGAGCAACTGGGCTGGGAGCCGGAAATCACCACCCAGGAGATGTGCGCCGAAATGGTGCGCGAAGACCTCAAGACCGCCCGCCGCCACGCCCTGCTGAAAGAGCACGGCATGGATCTGCCGGTCAGCACAGAGGGCTGAGAGCATGGGCACCAGCGCTGTGAAAATCTATGTGGCCGGCCATCGTGGCATGGTGGGCGGCGCCATCCTGCGCCGCTTGCAGGCGCGTCAGGATGCGGGGGCAGACATTCAGCTGATCACCCGCACCAGCGCCGAGCTGGATCTGACCAATCAGGCGGCGGTACAGGCGTTTTTCGCCGCAGAACGCCCCGATCAGGTGGTGCTGGCGGCGGCCAAAGTGGGTGGCATTCATGCCAACAACGCCTATCCGGCGGCGTTCATCTATGAAAACCTGATGATGGAATGCAATGTGATCCATGCCGCCCATCAACAGGGCGTTGAGCGGCTGTTGCAGCTGGGATCCAGTTGCATCTATCCCAAACACGCCCCCCAACCGATGGCCGAAGCCGCCCTGCTGAGCGATGTGCTGGAGGCCACCAATGAGCCTTATGCGATTGCCAAGATCGCCGGCATCAAGCTCTGCGAGAGTTACAACCGCCAATATGGCCGCGATTACCGCTCGGTGCTGCCGACCAATCTCTATGGGCCGGGGGATAATTTTCACCCCGAAAACAGCCATGTTCTGCCGGCGCTTATCCGTCGGTTTGATGCGGCGGCGCGGGCCGGCGAGGATCATGTGACGATCTGGGGCACCGGCACGCCCCGGCGCGAATTCCTGCACGTCGATGACATGGCGGCGGCCTCGCTGTTTGTGCTGGACCTGGATCCGGCGATCTACCGGCGTGAAACCAGCCCGATGCTGAGCCATATCAACGTCGGCTGCGGGCAGGATATCTCGATCCTGGAGCTGGCCCGAATGGTGGCCGATGTGGTGGGCTTTGACGGTGAGATCCGCACCAATCCCGATCAGCCCGACGGCACCCCGCGCAAACTGATGGATGTCTCGCGGCTGGCGCGCCTGGGCTGGCAGGCGGAAATTGCCCTGCGCGACGGGATCGCCCAGACCTATGCGTGGTACCGCGCGCAGGACCAGGCCAGCCTGCGCAGCAAATAACCTGCCTGCTGGCCATCGCCGCAAAAAAGGTCCAGAAAAGACAGGGAGATGGCCCAGAAATTGGGCAGACATTTGCCTCAAACGGGTCAGACTAGGACTCAGAGACCGGTCGGAAAGGGACAGCTCATGATCACCCCCATTCTCCTGTGCGGCGGCTCCGGCACACGGCTGTGGCCGCTCTCGCGCAAGAGCTATCCAAAGCAATTTGTCCCCCTGGTGGGGGAGACCACGCTGTTTCAGGCCTCCGCCCTGCGCTTGTCGGGCGCGGGATTTGCCGCCCCGATGGTGCTGACCAATTCGGATTTCCGTTTCATCGTCACCGAACAGCTGGCGGAGGTGGGCATTGATCCGGGCGCCATTCTGATCGAACCGGCCGGGCGCAACACCGCCCCTGCGGTGTTGGCGGCGGCGCTTTGGCTGCGGGCGCGCGATCCGGAGGGGCTGATGCTGGTGGCGCCCTCGGATCATGTGGTGCCCGATGCGGCGGCCTTTCGCGCAGCTGTTGCGGCGGCGGAGCCGGCGGCGCGCGCAGGCCAGCTGGTCACCTTCGGGATCAAACCGGACCGGGCTGAAACCGGTTATGGCTATCTTGAACTGGATGGCGATCCGGGTGATTTCACACCGCAGGTGATCGGGCTCAAACGGTTTGTCGAAAAACCGGATCTCGCCACCGCCGAGGATATGCTGGCCTCCGGGCAGTTCCTGTGGAATGCCGGCATCTTCCTGTTTTCGGTCAAAGCCATCATCGCCGCCTTTGAGGCCCATGCGCCGGATCTGATGGCGCCGGTGCAGGGCGCGGTGGACAAGGGCGAACCTGATCTCGGCTTTCTGCGACTGGACCCGGACGCCTGGGACGGGGCGGCGGATATCTCCATCGACTATGCGGTGATGGAACGGGCCGATAATCTCGCGGTGGTGCCCTATGCGGGCGGCTGGTCCGATCTCGGTGGCTGGGATGCGGTCTGGCGTGAAAGCGGCCCCGATGGCGATGGCATCGTCACCCAGGGGCGCGCGACGGCCATTGAGTGTCGCAACAGCCTGCTGCGCTCGGAGGATGATGGGTTGGAGGTTGTCGGCATCGGGCTGAAGGATGTGATCGCCGTGGCGATGCCGGATGCGGTGCTGGTGGCGGATGCCTCCCGCGCGCAGGACGTCAAACAGGCGGTCAGCGCACTGAAGGCACAATCCGCCCGCCAGGCCGAGGCCTTCCCCAAGGATCACCGCCCCTGGGGCTGGTTTGAGAGCCTGGTGGTGGGCGAGCGGTTTCAGGTGAAACGTATCCATGTGCATCCCGGGGCAGCGCTCAGCCTGCAGAGCCATCACCACCGGTCGGAACATTGGATCGTGGTGGAAGGCACCGCCAAGGTGACGGTGGATGACAGCATCCAGCTGGTGAGCGAAAACCAGTCGGTCTACATCCCCCTTGGCGCGGTGCACCGGATGGAGAACCCCGGCAAAGTGCCGATGGTCCTCATCGAAGTGCAGACCGGCAGCTATCTCGGCGAGGATGACATCATCCGCTACGAGGACATCTACGCCCGCAAGTGACGGTTGGGTCTATCCCCCTCACGCCCTGATCCTAGCGGATCAGCCAGTCTTCCAGACCTTCGGGCGGGGTGGTTTTGCCGGGCGGCAGCGCGCGCAGGCGGATCCAGCGGGGATCGGTGGGCTGGCCTGCGCGCAGGCGCAACCGGCCCAGAAGCCCGACCATATCCCATTCCACCCGCTCAGCCCGGCTGCGGTAGGGGCGGGTGGGGTCATAGGCCGGATTGAGACAGGGCGCGCCACCGGCATCGCGCAGGATGGCGCCAAAGCCATCGCGCAGGCTGCGGCCCTGCCATCGCCCGCCATCATCATTGCCCAGAATGGACGGGGTGGTGGAGATCACCCCCATTGGTGTCTCGCCGGGCTGGGCGGCGCGGATCCGGTCGCCCTCCAGCACCACGGAGATCCCGCGCCGGTCCTCCCCGTCCGGGTTGCCATCCAGCCATTCGAAAAACTCGGCATAATCTGCGCCGCCGCCGCTCCAGGCACCATCGCAATAGCCATTGCCATTCTGGCTCAGTCGGAACATCGCGCCGCTGCCATCGCCGGCGGTCAGGTAATCCTGCCCGCTGCCCGTCGCGGTGAGCGCCAGAAGCGTGTTGTCATCGCCCTGCACTTCCAGACGGGCGCCGGGATCATAGGTGCCAAAGCCGGCCCGCCCGCTGGCGGATTTCAGCACCATGGCGGCCTCCCAACTGCTGCCATCGGGGGAGAGTTTCACGGTGAAATCGGTATTGCCCGCCAGCCCCATCTCGGCATGGCCCGCCCAGTTGGATTGAAACAGCAGGCTGGCGGTGTCACCACCTGAGGCCTTGTTGATCTTCAGCTGGTGGCCGCCGCCATCATGGCTGAGCAGGCTGGCGGGGCTGCGCAGGGACAGGCGGTTGCTGGCATCGGCATCGGTGGCAATGCCCAGGCGTTCCAGCCGGTCGCCGGTGAGAGGCGGCAGCACCCAGGCGGTGCCATCCCAGATCCGCAGCGCCTGATCCGTCGGCACCCAGGCGCGCCAGCCCGGCTGCGGTGTCAGGAACTGCCAGGCGGCCTCCTGCCAGATCGCCAGACGGCCACCCTGACCGGCCCAGGCATCCGCCGGGCTGTCGGCCAGCCCATAGGTGGCGCCCGCGGCCGGGGTTGCGGGCGGGGTGGTGGCGTCAAACGCTTCAAGGCGCAGCTGCACCAGCGCATCCAGCATGCGCAGCGCCTCGTTATGGGTCACATGTTTCTGCGCCTGCGCGGGCATCAGATAGGGCAGGGCAAGGCGGGGTGAGGTTTCGGGCAGGGTCTCTGGCAGACTTTCTGACATTCTGGCGGCTCCTGATCACGGGGGGATGGCGCCATCCTGCCGCAACCACATCACCCACCCCCTAAGAGCGCGCGCGCCGCCTGCGCAACACCTGCGCGGGGATTGTTTCTCTCATGCCGGAACCACAGGGATTGTCTTCAATATGTAAACAATCTCCGCGTTTCTGCCCCATTCCCGTCCGCTCTACCGCCGCGACCACCCGTGAGGGTTGATTTCGACCCCGGGCAATCGCCCCGACGGGTCGGGTGATGACACAGCGCGGGAGCAGCAGGATGGATCTACAGTTTGCAGGACGGTTCGGGGCCAATGATCACCTGCTGGACAGCGATCTGCGCGATCTGGAACTCCATCAGGCGGCCAATGGCGCGGTGCAATTATTTGCGGTGAGCGGGCTCAATGGCGGCATTGCCAGCTACAGTCTGGGTGGCGGTGCGCCGGTGCTGCGCGACAGCCTGTACCACCGCGCGCTGGGGCTGGCGGGGGGCGAGGCGACCTTGGCCGAGATCGGCGGCGAGACGCGTCTGCTGGTGGAGGGCAGCACCCGCAGCGCGCTGGCGTTTCACCAGATCGGCGGCAATGGTCAGCTGTCGGCGCAGCAGCAGGCCAGCCTGCCGGGCGCGGGTTCTGCCGGGCTGACAGCGACGGTGGCGGGGGATCTGAGCGGTGGCGGATCGGTGATCTACGGTCTGGCCAAGGGCCAGCTGAGCGGCTGGCAGCTGGGCGCGGGCGGCACCCCCGGCGCAGAGGTCGCCACCCTTGGCGCGGCGGCGGCCTACGCCCGCCCCGGCGCGGTGGCGCTGGAGCTGGTGGATCTGGGCGGTGGCGCGCAGCTGCTTTTGCTGGCGGACCGGGTTGAGCAGGGGGTGCAGAGCTACCGGGTGGATGCTGCCACTGGCGCGCTGAGCGTCGCGGACAGTCTGGGGGCGGCGGATGGGCTGGGGCTGGCGGAACCCACCGCGCTGGAGAGCTTCACCGCCTTTGGCAGCAGCTGGGTGGTGGTTGCGGCGGCGGGCAGCGGCTCGCTCAGCCTGATTGCGCTGGCGGCCAATGGTCAGATGAGCCTGCGCGATCATGTGCTGGACACGGCCGCGACCCGTTTTGGCGGGATCACCGCGCTGGAGGTGGTGGAGGTCGCAGGCGAGGTGCTGGTGCTGGCGGCAGGCAGCGACGACGGGCTGGCGCTGTTTCGGATCCTGCCCGAGGGGCAGCTGGTGCATGTTACAAGCCTGGCCCAGGCCAGTGGCACGGAGGATGCCGGGCTGGGGCTGGAGAATGTCACTGCGCTGGCGGCGGCAGTGGTCGGAGAGGATTTGCAGATCTTTGCCAGCTCCGGCAGTGCCGAGGGGCTGTCGCAGTTCACCCTGTCGCTGGCAGAGCTGGGCGATGTGATCACCACCGCAGGCGGCCGGATCAGCGGCACTGGCGGCGCGGATGTGCTGGCCGGCGGCATCGGCGCGGTGCTGAGCGGGGGGGCGGGGGCGGATGTCTTTGTGCTCCGCCCCGCCGAGGAGGGGCGCAGTGGCAGCCTGCGCATTACGGATTTCGAGGCGGGTCAGGACAGTCTGGATCTGTCGGGGTTTGACGGGCTGCGCAGTCTTGAGGGGCTGCAGATCCGCAGCCGCAGCGATGGCGCCACGCTCACCCATCAGGCGGCGGATGGCAGCCGCACCGAGGTTGTGGTGCAAAGCCGCGATGGCGACAGTCTGGATGCGGCGGATCTCTTTGCGGATGGCTTTATCTTTGCCGATCGCATGCTGCCCCCGGCGGAGGCGCCGGATCCGATGCGCTATGGCAGCGGCGGCGCCGACCGGATCACCGCGCGCAGTGCTGGCGATCAGATCAACGGTCTGGGCGGCAATGACACGCTGCTGGGCGGTGACGGGCGCGACAGCCTCTGGGGGGATGCGGGGCATGACCGGCTGATTGGCGGCAAGGGCGTCGACCGGCTGCGCGGGCAGGCAGGCAATGATGTGCTGCTGGGGCAGGAGGCGCGCGATCTGCTGGTGGGGGGGCTCGGGCGTGACACGCTGGATGGCGGGCGCGGCGGGGATCGCTTATTGGGCGGGGCAGATGCGGATCTGCTGCGCGGCGGCGGGGAGAATGACCTGTTGCGCGGCGGCGCCCAAGGTGATCGCCTGCTGGGGCAGAGCGGCCGGGACAAGCTGTTTGGCCAGAAGGGCAATGACCTGCTGGATGGCGGCGGCGGGCATGACACGCTGACCGGCGGCGCAGGCGCGGATGTTTTTGTCTTCGGGGCGGGTCATGGCAGTGACCGGATCCGTGATTTCACCCAAGGCGAGGATGTGATCCATTTGGGGCGTCTGGCGCGGGCGGGCATCTCTGAGGATATGAGCGATCTGATCCTGCAGCAGCAGGGCGATCACACGCGGATCCAGACCGGGGCCGGGGACATCCTGCTGCTCAATCAGAGTGCGGCAGAGCTGAGTGCGGATGATTTTATCTTCTGATCCCGGCCCATCTTCCGGGGCCAATCCGAAAGGCGTGTCGGGATCAGATCAGACCAATAAGGCCGCGAGGCTCAGGCGCCTTCAAAACAGAAAGTCATCCGCCCTGAGAGCGTCCAGCGCAATGTCCTGCAGGGTCAGGGACCAGCCGTTGTCATCCCGGATCACCAGATCTGTGCCCCGGACCTCAAGGTGATCATCGCGCAGATCGGCAAAATCCGAGATCCCGGTGGTGGCGCGCATATCAAGGCGGTCGTCGCGCTGAAAATCAATCACCACATCGGCCCCTTGCGAGAACACAAAGACATCCGCACCGCGCCCGCCGGCCATCCGGTCATTGCCGTCGCCGCCGTCCAGCCTGTCTTGTCCGGCGCCACCTTTCAGCGTGTCGCGTCCGCGCCCGCCCTCCAGCGCGTCATGGCCCTTGCCGCCTTGCAGCCGGTCGCTGCCCTGACCGCCGCTCAACTCATCCCCGCCGCGCGCCCCGGCCAGCGTGTCGCGCCCGGCGTTGCCCAGCAGTTCATTGGGAGCGCCATTGCCGATCAGATGGTCGTTGCCGGCCCCGCCCCAGGCGTCTTCGATCAGATTGAGGGTGCGGCCATCCACCCGCACGGCGGCGGCCATGGCCACATTGTTCTCCAGCGCTCCGATGCTGGAATATTGCCCGGGCCGCAGATCGATCCGGCTGTTGGTCTCAATATCGGAGGCATCCATCAGATCCTGCCCGCCGGCATCCCAGATCGTCAGGCTGACATTGCGCGCCACCCCGTCGCCGCCCTGCACGGTCATGCCATCCGCGCCATATTGATAAGCCAGGGTGCCGCGCCCGTCGCCGGCGCCCAGATAGACCGTGGCATCGGTGCGGGTCTCCGTATTGGCGCCATAAAGCGCCTGCAATGCCTGAATGTCCCATAGCATCGGCGTCAACGCCCAGCCCTGGAGGTCATACGCCACGTCTTCTTCGCCCGGGTGCGCCACATAAGACATCACTGTGAACTGGCCGTTGGTGGCCGTGTTATCAGGCATCTCATTGGGGTGGTGCAGCCCCAGCGCATGGCCCAGCTCATGCAGATAGGTGTTCCAGCTGGTGTGGCCCAGCATTGGTCCAATCCCCGGCACATATTGATCGGGGTTGTTGCTGTTGATCCAGAGATCCCCCGCAGCCGACGGGTTGGTGCCGAGGTCGGAAGGGTCGGGGAAATCGGCAACGAAGCCAAACAACCCGTCTTCCGAAAAATGGGCGCTGGCAAAGGTCAGATCCGCGATCCCGTCCTGAGCCGGGATCAGGTTCAGATTGGCCACCTCATTCCAGGCCGCAACCGCCTGCAGCATCATCTGCTGCTCAGCGGGATCCATATTCACGCTGGCGCCTTCGGGAAGATAACTGCCGCCGATGTCATAATCGCCAAAAACCGGATCATAATCGTAATACGCCGGGATCGAGGTGAGAAACTGATAGCGAATGACGTCGCTGCCCTCATGCCAGCCTTCGGCACCCCCAACCAGAAGCGCCCGGTAATCTTGATAGGTTGGCATCTTTATATCCCCCGTTTTGATCTGTGGCTCCGGCCAGCCTATCAAGGCATTGCGGAGATATATTTAATTTCCCATGAAATCATATGTGCTCTCACTGTTTAGCCCACACAGGGCGCAGCGGCAGGCAAAATGTGCCTTTCCCGTGGCGTCACGCGCGTCTGCGCGTTAGGACAGAAGACAGGACCACGGCAGCAGATCGGGGGAGAGGGCATGCAGATTGAAGACACGGACCTGCCAGGGGTGAAGATCCTGACACCGGCGCGGTTTGGCGATGCGCGGGGGTTTTTCTCCGAATGCTGGAACAAGGCGCGGATGGCTGAGGCGGGGCTGGATGTCGATTTCGTACAGGACAATCATTCGCTGTCGATGGAGGTTGGCACCCTGCGCGGGCTGCATTTTCAGGCGCCGCCCCAGGCTCAGGCCAAGCTGGTGCGCTGTGGTCAGGGGGCGCTGTTTGATGTGGCGGTGGATATCCGCAAAGGCTCGCCCACCTATGGGCGCTGGACCGGGGTGGAGCTGTCGGCGACAAACGGCCGCCAGCTGCTGATCCCGGCGGGGTTCCTGCATGGGTTCATCACCCGCAGCCCTGGCACCGAAGTTCTGTATAAATGCGATGCGTATTACGCGCCGGACTGTGATGGCGCGGTGGCCTGGGACAGCTGCGGCATTGACTGGGGCTTTGAGGGCACACCGGTGCTTTCTGAAAAGGATGCTGCGGCGCCGCGGTTTGAAGACTTCGACAGCCCCTTCGTGTGGGAAGGATAAGAGATGAAGATTTTGGTGACAGGTGGCGCTGGGTTCATCGGCTCGGCCGTCGTCCGACTGGCCGTGGCGCGGGGCCATCAGGTGGTCAATCTGGATGCGCTGACCTATGCGGCCTGTCTGGACAATGTGGCGGCTGTGGCGGACAGCCCGCTCTATGCCTTTGAGCAGGTCGATATCCGCGATCGCGCCGCATTAGACACTGTTTTTACCCGCCACCGCCCGGATGTGGTGATGCATCTGGCCGCCGAGAGCCACGTGGACCGCTCCATCGACGGGCCGGGGGATTTCATCGAGACCAATATCACCGGCACCTATCAGATGCTGGAGGCGGCGCGCAAATACTGGGCCGAGGCGGGGCGTCCCGAGGGGTTCCGCTTCCATCATATCTCCACCGATGAGGTCTATGGCAGCCTGCCTGCGGACCCGAGCGTGATGTTCACCGAAGAGACAGGCTATGATCCGCGCTCGCCCTATTCCGCCAGCAAGGCCGCCAGCGACCATCTGGTGCGTGCCTGGGGCGAGACCTATGGGCTGCCGGTGGTGCTGACCAATTGTTCCAACAACTACGGCCCCTATCATTTCCCGGAAAAGCTGATCCCGGTGGTGATCCTCAATGCGCTGGCAGGAAAACCGCTGCCGATCTACGGCGATGGCTCCAATGTGCGCGACTGGCTTTATGTGGAGGATCACGCCGATGCGCTGCTGTTGGTGGTGGCCAAGGGGCGCGTTGGGCGCAGCTACAATATCGGCGGCGAGAATGAGCGCAGCAATCTGGAGCTGGTCGAGACGCTCTGTGCGATCCTTGACGAGAAACGGCCGCGGGAGGACGGGGGGTCTTACAAGGATCAGATCACATTTGTCACCGACCGCCCGGGCCATGATGCGCGCTATGCCATTGATCCCAGCCGCATCCGCGACGAACTCGGCTGGCGGCCCAGCGTCACCGTTGAGGAAGGTCTGGCGCGCACGGTGCAATGGTATCTGGACAATGAGGCCTGGTGGCAGGCCTTGCAAAACCGCGACGGCGTCGGCCAGCGGCTGGGGGTCAAGGCGTGATCTGCAACCGGCTACATAGGGCGCGCCTGGCCTTGGGAAGATGCAGGGCGCCTGCCGGGCAGCGGGACGGGCAGCAGGACGGGGATATTGTGGGCCAGCAGAGAAATGCCCCTGCCCGTGGGCAGACCAAGGAACCTAAAGGGAGCCGCATATGATCCTTGTTTTTGGCAAAACCGGTCAGGTGGCGCGGGAACTGGCGGCGGAGGAAACCGTCACCTGCCTGAGCCGCGATCAGGCGGATCTCACGGATCCTGCGGCCTGCGCCGAGGTGATCCGCGCCCATGCGCCTGTGGTGGTGATCAATGCCGCCGCCTATACGGTTGTGGACCGGGCCGAGGCGGAGGAGGATCTGGCGACACTGATCAATGGCACCACCCCCGGGGTCATGGCCGAAACCTGTGCCACGCTGGGCATTCCCTTTGTCACCCTCTCCACCGATTATGTTTTTGACGGCAAGGGCAGCAGTCCCTGGCATCCGGATGAACCGGTGGCGCCGCTCAATGCCTATGGGCGTTCCAAACAGGTGGGCGAGGCGGCCGTGCGCCTGGCGGGGGGGACGCATGTGATCCTGCGCACCTCCTGGGTGGTGTCGGCCCATGGCAGCAATTTCGTCAAGACCATGCTGCGTCTGGGCAGGGCGCGCGAGCGGATGCGCGTGGTGGCCGATCAGATCGGCGCGCCGACCCCGGCGCGCGCCATCGCCGCCGCCTGTATCGAGATTGCCCGCCAGCTGATCGCAGACCCTGAAAAATCCGGCACCTATCATTTTGCAGGCGAGCCGGAGACCAGCTGGGCCGGGGTCGCGACCGAGATTTTCACCGCGGCGGCCATCCCCTGTGCGGTGGCGGAAATCCCCAGTTCCGCCTATCCGACCCCGGCGCCACGGCCATTGAATTCGCGGTTGGATTGCAGCACGCTGGAGACGGTTTTTGGCATCACGCGCCCGGACTGGCAGGCCGGGCTAAAGGATATTCTGAAAGATCTGGGAGAGCGGGCATGACCACAGGCACATCCGGCGCGGGCCGCAAAGGCATCATTCTGGCAGGCGGCTCCGGCACCCGGCTTTACCCGATCACCATGGCGGTCTCCAAACAGCTCTTGCCGCTCTATGACAAGCCGATGATCTACTATCCCCTGTCGGTGCTGATGCTGGCGGGCATTCGCGAGATCTGCGTCATCACCACGCCGCAGGATCAGGATCAGTTCACCCGGCTTCTGGGCGATGGCAGCCAATGGGGCATCTCTCTCACCTATGTGGAGCAGCCCAGCCCCGACGGTCTGGCGCAGGCCTTTGTGCTGGCCGAAGAGTTTCTGGATGGCGCGCCCTCGGCGCTGGTGCTGGGGGACAATGTGTTCTTTGGCCATGGTCTGCCGAAACTCCTGGCGGCGGCGGATGCGCAGACCAGCGGCGGCACTGTTTTTGGCTATCACGTGGCCGATCCCGAACGCTATGGCGTGGTGGATTTCGACGCCGAGGGCCGCGCCCGCGAGATCATCGAAAAACCCGCTGTGCCGCCGTCGAATTATGCGGTGACGGGGCTGTATTTCCTGGATGGCAGCGCGCCGGAACGGGCGCGGCAGGTCACCCCCAGCCCCCGCGGCGAGCTGGAGATCACCGATCTGTTGCAGATGTATCTGGACCAAGGCGCCCTCCGGGTGGAGACCATGGGCCGCGGCTATGCCTGGCTGGACACCGGCACCCATGGATCGCTGCTGGATGCGGGCAATTTCGTGCGCACCCTGCAGGAGCGTCAGGGGCTGCAGACCGGCTGCCCTGAGGAAATCGCCTATGAGGCGGGCTGGATTGATGCCGCCCAGCTGCGCACCCGCGCCGAGATGTTCGCCAAAAACGCTTATGGCGCCTATCTGGAACGGCTGCTGGACTGATCAGGCCGAGCGCACAATGCGCGTCAGGCGGTCTGAAATACGGCGGATTTGTTTGGACACCGGTCCCAGTCTGCGGCCTTCAGGCAGGGTGATTGCTCTGCTCAATGAGGCGCGCGCGACATCAACCGGAGCTGCCAGCGCCTGCAGGTCTGCGGCGGTGATCCAGCGTTCCTCCCGTTTGGCCAGGTTGGCTTTTTCCGGCTCGAAGGCTTTGCAGAACCGGCGCGGATGCCCCATCTTGAAGGCGGCCAGTGTTTCCAATGGATAGTCCCACCAAGCCGTGGCCTCCAGCCGAGCGATCAGCGGCGCTGCAAACCGGTATTTCAATACCCGGGCCGGCACGCCGCCAACAACGGCATAGGGCGGCACATCCTTGGTGACGATGGCGCCTGCGGCCACCACTGCGCCATTGCCGATAGTGATTCCGCCGGCCATCTGCACCCCGCGCCCGATCCAGACGTCATTGCCAATGCGCACGGGCGGGGTTTTGGTATTGAACCGGGCGTGTGGTTCATAGCTCTCGGCGCCCAGGTTGCGGGCGAGTTTGGCGTAGTAGGGCCCATAGCTGAACGGGTGGGAAGACACCCGCCGGATCGGGTGGCGATCCCCCAGGACCCGCAGCCCGGCCGCAATTGAACAGAAGGCTCCAGCGGACCAGTTGCGGGAGGGGGAGTGGCTGTAGCTCATGTAGCCAATACTGCTCAGCGGCAGCAGGCCACCTGCTTTCAGCCCGTGCCGGGTGACAACCGAGAGGTTCAGATCCGGTGGAAAGCTGAGCCGTTTGAGCGCGGTCAGATCCCGTTCGTCACGCCAGGGTTTCGGCATCACATGGCGGTCGGCCAGCAGTTTGCGCATGCTGTCGGTCACCCGAAGAGTTGTCGGTTTCATCGAAAAAGAAGGACTCTGAATAAAGGTTGTTGCGAAATAATAAGACGACCCGGAGTCAGGCGGGGTGGGTTTCGCGGTCAGAAATCAACCAGAAACCCAAGGCCAGAAACCGGGGTAAACAGGACAGGAGCAGACTAGCCTCCAAGAGCAGGGAGGGCCAGTATAAATTCTCTACCTGAGATTGATTTTCCACACCTGCGGCCTGAGGCGCAGGCGCTGTCTGGCTACGCACATGCCCTTCCTAAAAGAGAGGGGCATGTGCCTGTCGTTTCCCAGCAGTGGCTGATCAGAGCGCGCCTGCGCGGCTGAAGACGCCGAAGAAGTTGCCGATGATATTGGAGATGGTCAGCGCATCATTCACTGGCGCCTCGGTGGCGATCAACAGATCCCCGGAGTTGATCTGAAACCGGCGCGCCGAGAACAGCCCGTCAGCTGAGGTGAGATCCAGCGTGAACACCACCCGGGGCTGGCGCGGACCACGCTGGCCCGGCGCGAGGGCGCTGTCGGGGTATTCGCGCAGCACCAAAAGCCCCTGCGGATCAGCGCGGCTGTCCTGAAAGCCGCCCGCCACCGACATGGCATCCATTGCCGACATCTGATCCTTGGTGAACGTGTGCAGATCCTCACGGCCGGTGGCCCCGAAAGACAGGAAATAACGCGCGTCCTCTTCCACAAACACCCGGTCGCCGCCGCGCAGGAGCGTGTCGCGGCGCGGATCATTGAGCAGGGTCTCCACCGAGGTGCCATAGATGCTGCGCCCGCGCACCAGACGGATCTGCGGATTGTTGAGGCTGGCGCTGATGCCGCCGCCCGCTGCAATCAGCCCCATCACCGTGTAATTGCGATCCGGCATCGGATAGGTGCCGGGGGTCTCAACGCCGCTGACCAGATCCACCGAATTGCCGCGCCCTTCGGTCATGTCCAGCTGCAGCTGGGCCGAGGGCACGATTTCTTCCATGGCAGTTTGCAGTTTTTCGCGCGCCAGATCCGGGGTCAGCCCGTTCACATTCACATTGCCCACATAGGGCATGAAGATGCTGCCATTGGCCGCCACCGTCACATCCTGCAGCTGCACCATTTTCTCATCCGGGGTGGTCAGCAGGGAATTGTCGCTGCTGTCCCAGATCCGCAGGGTCAGAAGATCCCCGGGCTGGATGATCTGGGTCTTGGCGCCCTGGGTGGCGCCGATCCATTTCAGCGGACGTTTGCCGCTATGGGCCCCGCCGCTTTCAGGGCCGGTTTCAGGCCAATGGGCCACCGTCGGCAGAAAGGCGCGGGTGACGGGATAGAGCGCAAAATCGGCATCCGCATCATCGGCGGTTTTCAGGATCTCTTCGCTGGCGGGGGCGCCACCGGGCAGGCGACCGCAGGCTGCCGGCAGCAGGGCAAGGCCAAGAGCGGCAAGTAGGAAGGTAAAGCGGCGCATGAGGATCCTTGTCCGAAAACGGCCGAAAACGGCTTGATTTTTGTTCCCGGCAAGATACTGGGCATGCAGACTGCGTCAACCGCATGGGCAACGGTAACAGGGGGGCTGATGCGTTTTCCACCCACATTGAGACCCATATTGATTCTGGGCGCCTCCGGGCGGATCGGCGGGATCCTGCGCCACCAATGGGCCTCTGCCGGGGCGGACCTGCGCTGGCAGCGGCGGGCGCGGCCTGACGGGGCAGAGCCCGACGCAGCAGGCTGGCATGTCTTTGATCCGCTGGCGGATCCAGAGGCGCTGGCCGCGGCGGCGCGGGGCACGGCGGCGATCCTTTGTCTGGCGGGTCCGGTGCCCGGCGGCGCGGCGGGCCGGGATCTGAGTGCGCACCAGCTGATGCAACATCGTGATCTGGCGCTGGCCACACTTGAGGCGGCGGCGCGTGTGCGCGAGGCAGAGACAGGGGCAGGGACAGGCGCGCCGCGGCTGCTGCTGGCCTCTTCGGCGGCGGTCTATGGCGCGGCCCCCGGCCCCCTGAGCGAGGACATCCCGCTGGCCCCGATGGCCCCTTACGGGGTGGCCAAGGCCGAGATGGAACAGGCCGCACAGGCGCGTGCCGCTGAACTGGGGCTGGAGATCAGCCTGCTCAGGATCGGCAATATTGCCGGTATTGATGCGATCTTGGGCGGCTGGCGGGCGGGGTTCTGTCTGGATCAATTTGCCGATGGGCAGACCCCCCGGCGCAGCTATATCGGCCCCCGGACCCTAGCGGAGGTGCTGGCAAGCCTGATCCAATGTCCCGATCTGCCGCAGGTGCTGAACATCGCCCAGCCGGGCGCGGTGGCGATGGGCGATCTGTTGCAGGCGGCGGGGTTGGACTGTGCCCGCAAACCGGCGCCCGCGCAGGCCATCGCCGAGGTGCGGCTTGACGTGACGCGGCTGATCGGGCTTTTGGCGGCACAGCCCGTGCCTGCCGCAGATCTGCCAGCTCGCCTGCCTGTTGCCACAGCCGCTGATCTGGTGGCGGAGGCGCGCGCGCTCACCCTGCTGCCCCAATCCGCCCCTGATAAGGACACCCGCATATGACCTGGCGCAAACGCCTCTTTGATCTCTTCTTTGCCAGCCTTCTGGTGGTGGTGCTGGGGCCGGTGCTGCTGGGGCTGATGATCTGGCTGCTGCTGAAGGAAGGCCGCCCGCTGTTTTACGTGGCTGAACGGATGAAGGGGGTCGATCAGCCCTTTGCCCTGTGGAAACTGCGCACCATGCAGGTGGTGGCGCAGGACACCGGGGTCTCCGGCGGCGACAAATCGGCCCGCATCACCAAGACCGGCGCCTGGCTGCGCGCCAAGCGGCTGGATGAATTCCCGCAGCTGTGGAACATCCTGAAAGGGGATCTCTCCTTTGTCGGGCCGCGCCCGCCGCTGCGCCAATATGTCGAGGCCAATCCCGAGCTCTATGCCCGGGTGCTGAAATCGCGCCCTGGGGTCACCGGGCTGGCCTCCATCACCTATCACAAACATGAGGCTGCCCTGTTGGCGCGCTGCACCACCTCCGCGGAAACCGATCAGGTCTATTCCCGCCTCTGCGTGCCGATGAAGGCGCGGCTGGATCTCATTTACCAGCGTCACCAGAGCATGTGTTACGACTTTGATCTGGTGTTTCAGACCATCGGCAACCTGTTCCGACGCGGCTGAGGGATGAGATTGCGGGGCGATTCGGCGATTCGCCCCGGTCCGGGCGGGTCCGGACGGGTGTGTCCTGCCCAAGCTGCCCCCTGGGGCGTGCCCGCGCGCAGAGGGATCGGCCAAACCCTGCGTCAGGCCTGCACAGACGCCGCCTGGGGGCGCCAAAACGGGCAAATCACCGTCAGACGGCGCTTTTTTGCTGCCCGTGGTTTTGTATTAGCCCCGAAATACGTCTAAAGTGATGCTCGGGGCGCCCATGAAACCCCCGGCGTAGGGCCTGTCACACCTGCTGCGGAGGGACCAGGGGCACCCGGAGGGATAGACGACGCGAAAGACATCCCGATGCCAGAGAGAGCCGTCACATGCGGGTCCGGGGGTCTGGCGCGGGGAATTGATAAAAACGCATTTGAAACGATGCGCGCCAGAAAGACCTCGGCGCCACATCGCGACATATAAACAGGCCGCCCGGACTGCGAGGCGGTCACCGGGGACTGGAAGTGGGGACGGCCAGGGATGTTCAATCTGATCAGTGCGCTGTCACGCAAACAGAAATCCTATATTTTTCTCACCATTGATCTGGCCCTGATCCCGCTGGCGCTGTTCCTGACCTTTCTGGTGCTGCCCTTGCCGGGATCCGCCCTGGCCACGCTGGCAGCGATGCTGCCGGTGCTGCCTTATGTGCTGGCGCTGGCGGCGGCGGTGGCACTGTGGCTCGGATTGCCCAAGGTGCAGCTCAATGCCTATGAACGCCATGCGGTCGGGCTGACGGCGCTGCTGGCCTCAATCACCGCCGGGGCCACGGCCGGGCTGACGCTGCTGTTTGGTCCTGATCTGCCGCCTGGCACCCATGTGGTCTTTGCCACCACCTATTTTCTCTGCCTGCTGGCGGCGCGTGCCCTGCTCTATCAGGTGGTGGTGGCGATTTACCGCCGCGCCCAGCCGCGCTGCCGGGTGCTGATCTATGGGGCCGGCACCACCGGCGCCCAGCTGGCGCAGGCGCTGAAGGCCCATGATGGCATCGATCCTGTTGCCTTTGTGGATGACAATACCTCCTTGCAGGGGGTGACACTGGTCGGATTGCCGGTGTTCCCGCCCGCCCGCATCGCCGAGATCGCCGAGGCCCGCCAGATCAAGCGGGTGTTGCTGGCAATGCCGTCGCAGAGCCAGCCGAAACAGGCGCAGATCATCCAGCGACTGCAGCGGATGCAGCTGGAGGTGCAGGCGCTGCCCTCCTTTGCTCAGCTTATCGGGGAAGAGGCGCTGGTCGACAAGCTGACCCCGGTGGCGCCGCAGAATTTCCTGGGCCGCGCCACCCGCGATGTGCCCCTGCAGGAGGCCAGCGGATCTTATCAGGACCGGGTGGTGCTGGTCTCCGGCGCCGGTGGCTCCATCGGCTCCGAGCTTTGCCGTCAGGTCTTGGCCTGCCGTCCGCGCAAACTGGTGCTGTATGAGCTGTCGGAACTGGCGCTTTACACCATTCATCAGGAGCTGGAGCAGCAGGTCGAAGGCACCGGGATCACCCTGGTGCCGGTGCTCGGCTCCGTGACAGATCCGCGTCAGGTGCGCATGGTGCTGGCCCATCACGGCGTCCAGGTGGTGCTGCATGCGGCAGCGTATAAACATGTGCCCTTGGTGGAGGCCAACCCGCTGCCCGGTCTGGCCAACAATGTCTTTGGCACGCAGACGCTGGCCCGGGCCGCCGCGCGCAGCGGGGTGGAACGCTTCATCCTGATTTCCTCCGATAAGGCGGTGCGCCCGACCAATGTGATGGGCGCCTCCAAACGCATGGCGGAACTGGTGGTGCAGGATCTGGCCACCCGCAATCCCGGCACCGTTTTCACCATGGTGCGTTTTGGCAATGTCTTGGGCTCCTCGGGCTCCGTGGTGCCGCTGTTTCAGGAGCAGATCAGCCGCGGCGGGCCGGTCACCGTCACCGATCCGCGCGTCAAACGCTATTTCATGACCATCCGCGAGGCGGTGCAGCTGGTGCTGCAGGCCGGCGCCGAGGCGCTGGGGGGCGAGGTGTTTGTGCTCGACATGGGCGAGCCGATCTCAATTCTGCAGCTGGCCCGTCAGGTCATCGAAAGTGCCGGTTATTCCGTGCGGGACGACGATCACCCCGACGGCGATATCGCCATCGATATCATCGGCCTGCGGCCCGGGGAAAAAATGCAGGAAGAGCTGACCCTCAGCTCGGATCTGATCACCACCCGCCACCAGAAGATTTTCTGCGCCCGCGAAGCGGTGCTGTCGGAAATTGAGGTTGCAACCCTGATCCGGGGGCTGCGTCAGGCCGTGGCCGCCGGCGACGAACGGGTTGCGCGGGTCCTGATCAAACGCTGGGTCGAGGGCTACCGCGCCCCGGAAGAGGATCGCAAGACCTCCTGAACGCGCCTTTGATCCGCCTTGCTGGCAGGAGCAGGAGGAGCAGGGGACCTGCGACGGGGTCTTGCAGTCGGCACTATAGTTTACGGGTCACAGCCCAGCCGGCAGCGCGGGCCGGCATGGGCCGGATCGTTGATCCGCCTGCGGGTTTTGTGGTCTAACCGGGCCAACACCAGCCGCGGGGGCAGGGCGGCCGATCCGCCCTTCATTGCTCCGGCATTTCGACCAGACCACAAGCCAGACAACAAGGCAGTCCGAACCCGTGATCCCCAGTCTTCGATCTCTTCATGTGGCGCGGCTTTTGCCAATGGCCCATATGCCGGCTGCCCATATGCCGGCCGCCCGTATCCTGGCAACCTCTGTGGTCATGGCCTCGGTGGCACTCTCTGCACAGGCGCAAGACGCGCTCACCACGCCCAAACCGGAGGCACCACGCTTCAAACCGCTGCCCGCCCCCAGCCTCAATTTCTACGGCTCCCCCGGTCTGGTGGATATGCCAAGCGCGGAGATGCTGCCGGACGGGCAGTTTGCCACCACCTATTCCTGGTTTGGCGGTCAGGCGCGTTACAATCTGACCTTTCAGGCCACCCCCTGGCTCAGCGCGTCCTTCCGCTACAATGGCATCCAGACCAATGGCGCCCAGATTGGTGGGTTCAGCACCTATTACGACCGCGGCTTTGACGTGCGGCTGCGGCTCCTGCGCGAGGGGCGCTATCGCCCGGCCGTAACCCTGGGTCTGCAGGATTTTGCCGGCACCGGGATTTATGCCGGGGAATATATCGTTGCCACCAAGAATTTTGACACCCCGGCGCTCAGCCATCGCGGCGGCGCAGGACGGCTGAAGCTGACCGCAGGTCTGGGCTGGGGACGCCTGGGCTCCAACGGCTCCATCGGCAGTATCTCCGGCACCCGTCCGGGGTTTGTTGCTGGCAACACCGGGGGCAAGCTGTCCTATGATCAGTGGTTCCGCGGCGAGATGGCACCGTTTGCGGGGATCGAATGGCAGCCCAATGACCGCTGGGGGTTCAAGGCGGAATATTCCTCGGATGCTTATGTGCTGGAAACCGGCGCCCCAAATGTGTTTGCGCGCAAATCCTCCGTCAACTTTGGCGCCGAATATCAGGCCAGACCAGGCCTGCGGCTGGGGGCCTATTATCTTTATGGCTCGGAACTGGGCGTCACCGCGCAGATCCAGCTCAATCCCAAACACCCCACCCAGCCCATGCGGGTTCACGCACCGGTGCCGGTGGTGCCGCGCAGCAGCTGGGCCACCGACGAGGCCCATTGGAGTCGCGACTGGGCCACAAGCACCCGCGCCAAGACTACCCTGCGCGATGCGCTGGCCGAGGCCTTGCAGCAGGACGGGCTGATCCTGGAGGCGCTGAGCCTGCCTGCAGATGGCACCGAGGCTGAACTGCGCTATCGCAATCCGCGCTACCGCGCCCAGACCCTGGCCATTGGCCGCAGTGCACGCGCCATGGCGCGGCTGCTGCCGCCCTCCGTGGAAACGCTGAAAATCGTGCCGATGCGCGGCGGGCTGGCGCTGTCGCAGGTGGTGATCCGGCGCAGCGATCTGGAGGCGCTGGAACATAACCCCGACGCCACCGAGGCGCTCTGGGCGGTGACCGGTCTGCAGGCCGCCGAACCGCTGGCTGAAGAGGCGCTGGTCTCAGGCGATCTCTACCCGGCGTTTTCCACCTCCCTCAGCCCCTATACCGCGCCCTCCTATTTCGATCCCGAGCTGCCGTTCCGGCTGGATGTTGGCGTGGATCTGAAGGCCTCCTACGCACCGGCCCCCGGCTGGCGCATCGCGGGCGCCATCCGTCAGCGGATCTGGGGCAATGTGAAGGACGGGCGCGCCTCCAATTCGGTGCTGCCGCATGTGCGCACCGATGCGACGGAATATGCCCAGTTTGGCACCACCCTGGAAAATCTCTATGTCACGCGGCAATGGCAGATGGGGCGCGATCTTTATGCCCGCAGCACCGTCGGCCTGTTTGAAAGCATGTTTGGCGGGGTCTCGGGCGAGGTGCTGTGGAAACCGGTCTCCAGCCGTCTGGCGCTGGGGGTCGAGGGCAATTACGTGGTGCAGCGCGATTATGATCAGCGGCTGTCGTTTCGCGATTACAAGACCTTCACCGGTCATGCCTCGGCTTATTACCAGATGGACAAGGGCTATCATCTGCAGGTGGATGCCGGGCGCTATCTGGCCGGTGATTATGGCGCCACCTTTGCGCTGGACCGTGAATTTGCCAATGGCTGGCGGGTCGGCGGGTTCTTTACCCTCACCGATGTCTCCTCGGAGGATTTCGGCGAAGGCTCTTTTGACAAGGGCTTCCGCTTCAGCATTCCGCTGGACTGGCTGCTGGGCAAACCCAGCCGCAATACATTCGGCATGACCGTGCGCCCGACCCAGCGCGACGGCGGCCAGCGGGTGCATGTGCCCGACCGGCTTTATGGACAAATCCGCGAAGCCCATCGCATACAGCTGACCCGACAGCGGGCAAGGATCTGGGAATGATGACGCCTGTAATCACACGCCTTGCCGGGCTGCTGCCGATTCTGGGTCTGCTGGCGCTGACCGCCTGTAGCCGCGGGCCGGATCAAGCGCCCCTGCAGGTGGAACTGCTGCGCAGCCTTTCTGATAAAGTCAGCGCCCGGCTGTCTGGGGGCAAGGGAAAACAGGCGGCCCGCCCGCCGCTGACCCGCGCCGGTCTGGATGAAATCAAGGACCCCTATATCGAGGTCACCATCGAGAAAAACGATGTCTTTGCCTATCTGTCGCGCCAGCAGCTGCGCCGCGATGACAGCCCCGGCACCGTGGCGGTCTGGCGCACCGAGGACAATATCAGCTTGACCCTGCGCAACGGGGTTCTGGTGGCGACGCGCAATCTTGGCAATGACATCCTGTCCAGCTCAGCGCTGGTCGAAGGAGACACGGGTGGCCCTCTGCGCAGTGGCGCGCGGCGCTATCATATCCGCGGGCTCGACAATGGCGCCTGGCAGCTGGATCTGCTCTGCAGCCGCCGAGATCTGGGTGTTGATCCCATCGTGATCGTTGAATTGCGCTACCCCACCCGCCACATCGAGGAACGCTGCCATCCCAGCCAGCCGGGACGCAGCGGCGAAATCGTCAATGACTACTGGGTAGATTCGCGCAGTGGCCGGGTCTGGCAATCGCGCCAATGGGCTGGGCCAAATGTGGGCTATCTGCGCATCCGCCAGCTGACCACCGGTGGCTGACCCCAGGTCTGACGCGTTAAAAAACAGGCGGTTTGGGGCCATATCCGCCCAAATGAGCGATATCTCGGCAACGGCAGAAAAAAAATTTCCAGCCGCCGGGATATTGCTGCTAAAAGCTGCGTTGAATTCACGAGGTAACTCACCTACTCTCGGCTCAACGGTCTCCAAAGGAGTTTTGGATTATGAACAAGTTCTTCGCAGCATTCGCTCTGGCCACCCTGGCCGCAACCACCACCGCTTCCGCTCAGGACCAAGGCACCCCGACCCTGCTCGGCGGCACCGGCCTTGAGCAAGGCACCCTGATCGCGGGCGGCGTTGCCGGTGCGGTCATTCTGGGTGTGATCCTGAACGACGACGACGAAACCAGCACCACCACCACAACCAACTGATCATTTGTGATCAGACCGGTGGGGCGGGATCGCAGATCCTGCGCTGACAGCGTCTTATGAATGACCATCCTTGGATGGAAAAAGCGGGCCACTGGCCCGCTTTTTGCATTTGGATATTCGGGGTACAGAAGAGGGCCGGTCACCCCACCCGGCGCAGGAAGGCCCGCGTGCGGGGATCCTGCGGCGCATCAAAGATCTGCGCCGGCGGGCCCTGTTCCACAATCCGCCCGCCTTCCATGAACACCACCCGATCGGCAATTTCGCGGGCAAACTGCATCTCATGGGTGACGATCAGCATGGTCTGGCGCTCTTCGGCGACCTTGTGCATCAGCGCCAGCACCTCGCCCACCCATTCGGGGTCCAGCGCCGAGGTTGGCTCGTCAAAGAGCATCAGCTCGGCCCCCAGCGCCATCGCCCGGCCAATGCCGACGCGCTGCTGTTGCCCGCCGGACAGGCTGGCGGGATAGGCATCGGCCTTATCCGCCAGACCGGTCTCTGCCAGGATGTCCAGCGCGCGGGCACGGGCGGCGTCGCGGGGCTGTTTCTGCACGGTGACCAGCGCCTCCATGATGTTTTCCGCTGCCGTCTTATTGGCAAACAGCGCATAGTTCTGAAACACAAAGGCGGTGCGCCGGCGCAGGGCCAGGATCTCCGCCTTGCTGGCGCGGGCAGCCTCCACCTCCAGATCGCCGATGCGGATTTGCCCACCGTCCGGTGCATCCAGGAAATTCAGACAGCGCAGCAGCGTCGATTTACCCGTGCCCGAAGGGCCGATAATGACAATGCGCTCGCCGGGCTTAATGGTCAGGTCGATGCCATCCAGCACCACGCTGTCGCCAAAGGTCTTGCGCAGGCCGGTGATGGAAATGGCAGTGTCAGCTTGTGCGTCGTTCATCGTGCATAGGCCTTGTTCAGATGTGTCTCCAACAGCCGCTGCACCAGCGACAGCGCCTCCACCAGAATCCAGTAGATCACCGCCACCACCAGGAAGGCCTCAAAATAAAGGAAACTGCCGGCCGCCTCTTTCTGGGTGGCACCCATCATTTCCGTGACCCCAAGGGTAAACGCCAGCGAGGTGCCCTTGATCATGTCGATGAAATAATTGACCAGCGTCGGCGCCGCGATCCGGGCCGCCTGCGGCAGCACGATACGGCGCATCATCTGGCCACGGGTCATGCCGATCGACTGCGCCGCCTCCCATTGGCTGCGATCCACCCCGAGGATGGCGGCGCGGATGCTTTCGGCCATATAGGCGGCAAAATGCAGGGTCAGCCCCATGATCGCCGCACTGACCCCATTGATCTGGGTCAGCACCGACAGCACCTGCGGCAGCCCGTAGTAGAACAGGAACAGCTGCACCAGCAGCGGCGTGCCGCGAAAGAAGCTGATGAACAGCACCACCAGCTGATCCAGCACCGGGATCCGCAGCACCCGCTCCACCGCCAGAAGCGACGCCAGCACCAAGGCCAGCGCCATCGCCACCACCGCCATGAACAGTGTCAGCGGCACATAGCTGAGCAGCACCGGCACCAGGCCCAGCATATAGGCGATGTCCAACCCCTGCATTTACCGGCTCACTTCTCAGCCGGGGCGGAAACCGCCGTAATATCGGTGCCGAACCATTTTTGCGAGATGTCCGCCAGCTTGCCGGTCTCGCGCAGCGTGCTCAGCGCCGCATCCACCCGGTCGCGCAGCGCCAGGCTGTCTGCGTCCTGACGGAACGGCAGCGCATTGCGGATCTCGGAGAACGGCGCCCCCGCCAGCGCCAGCGGCAGCGGGCTTTCCTGGATCAGCTGGGCCGAGGACACCCGGTCCATCACAAAGGCATCGACCCGCCCCAGAGCCGTATCCTGAGCGATATTGGCCTCATAGGTTTTGATCTCGATCTTGTCGGCCTGCGGCAGCTCCCGCAGCAGTTGTTCGAAATTGGAGCCCAGATTCACCGCCACGGTCTTGCCCGCCAGATCATCCGGGCCTGCGATGCTGTCCTCATTGCCGCGTTTCACCACCACCTGCGCGCCGTCGATGACATAGGCCTGGGTAAAGGCAAATTTGGCGCTGCGCTCCGGCGTGATGGTGATCTGGTTGGCGATGGTGTCGATGCGGTCGGATTCCAGCGCGCCAATCAGGCCGGAAAACGACATGGTGACAAATTCCACCTCCAGACCGGTTTCCTCGGCCACGGCGTTCATCACATCCACCTCAAACCCCTGCAGCACGTCCTGACGCACAAAGGTGAAGGGAAAATAGCCACCCGACATGCCCACACGCAGCGTGTCAGAGGCAAAAGCGGACGATGCGGCAGTCAGGCTCGCAGCGGCGGCCGCGGCCCAGGCAAATGTTTTCATCATGTCAGAGATTCCTTTTCTTTTCCGCCCCGACCTAATCCCCCTGACGTCGGGGACCAAGATGTCGCGGCACTGACCATGGCAAATAAGCCCGCCTGTTCGCAGGCAGGCCACGGGCGGGGGATCGGTTCACATGACAGACGCCGCAAAGCGGGAGTTTGTTCCCCCAGCGGGCGTGTTTTTGCGGATTTGTTCTGATCAGGGCAGAGAAAAATCCAGGATCCACGGCGGATCCGCTGCCGCCTTGGTCAGGCCTGTCCTTTGATCCCTGATTCATGCGGATCCGGGCGCTGCATGATGCGGGCCATATGCCGGGCCATATCCTGCACATTCGGCTCCTGCAGGATCGACAGATGGGAGCCCGGCACCTCGATCAGCTCAAACCCTGCCGCCGCCACCGGCGCCCAGCCCAGCCCCTGACGCAGCCCCTCGGGACTGTCAAAGAGATCATCGCCGGCCCGGAACACGGTCAGCGGTGTGGCCAGCGGTTCCGGCGTGTAACGCTCCACCGATTGCTGGTTGGCCGCGATCAGCGCCTCGATCGACAGCGCGCCACCGCCGCCGGTCCATTCCAGCCGCCGCCGTTCAAAGGAGTTGCGCAAGGTCTCAATCCGGTGGCGGGCCACATGGCCCAGATAGGCCGGTCCCATGCGCCGGAGCAGCCCCAGATGGGCGCCCAGTCTGGCCCGCCCCTGCACCCGGCTGCGCCCGGCCGGGCCTTCGGCATCAAACAGCGCCACCAATCCCAAGTCGCGCCCCGCCGCCAGCAGCTGACGGGCCAGTTCAAAGGCAAAATAACTGCCCAGGGACACTGCCGCCAGATGCACAACTCCGCTGGGGTAATGGGTCTGGATTTCCTCCAGATACAGTTTTGCGGTGGCGCGCACCCCGGTGGGGGTGCGGCTGTCCAACAGGCCGATGCTCAGCCCATAGACCGGCTGGTCCGGGCCAAGCGCAGCAGCCAGCGGGCGATAGAATTCCTCGTTGCGACCCAGCACATGAACGCCAAACAACGGCGCGCGCGCGCCACCGTCCTGAATGATCACCAGGTGATCGGGCAGGGTGTGGCCCTCCGGTGTTTCCGGGCTGTCACCGTCCCCATCTCCCGGGCTCAGCGCGTCCGCCAGCGCCCGCGGGCTGGGGGTCAGATGCAGCGCCGCCAGGCTCAGCCGCTGGCCCAGTTCCGCCTCGATCCGGCCAATCAGCCGCATCGCCAGCAGCGAGTGGCCGCCGCGATCATAGAAACTGTCATCCACGCCCAGATCCGGCTGGCCCAGCAGATCCGCCATCATCGCCATCAGCTGCTGCGCCAGTGGCGAGGGCGGGGCGCTGGTGTCAAGCGCCGCGCCGCCGTTGCGGCGCAGGCGCAGGCCGCTTGAGGCCTGTGTCGGCGCGGGCAGGGCAGCCATGTCGATCTTGCCGCCGGCGGTGCGGGGAAATGCCGCCACCGGCACCAGCGCCGGGCGCATATGGGCGGGCAGATCGCGCTGCACCACCTGTTGCAGCGCCGCCAGATCCGGGCGGGTATCGCCAGCCCTTTCTTCGGTGCCAGCTTCTCCGGCCTCCCGAAGGCCCCGCACCCAACAGCAGAGCTGCGCCGCCGGGCTGTCCTTGCCATGCACCGCCACCAGCGCCTGCAGCTGCGGATAGGCGCGCTCCAGCACCTGCTCCACATGGCGCAGATCAATGCGAAAGCCGCGCAGTTTCACCTGCCGGTCCTGCCGCCCGAGAAAGGCCAGCGTGCCATCCCCGCGCCAGGCCGCGCGATCACCGGTGCGATAGATCCGGGCGGCGGGGCAGCTTGTGTGGTGCCCGCCGCCCGTATTCTGCGGCGCAAAGGGATCGGGTCGAAACGCCTTTGCGGTGTCCTCCGGGCGGCCGATATAGCCATCGCTCACCGCCGGGCCCCCAATCCACAGATCCCCCGCGACCCCCGCCGGGGCGAGACTGCCATCCGCCGCCAGCACATAGGCGCGGGCATGGGCGGTGGGGCGGCCGATGGGGACATCTTCATGCGCCTTCACAGGGTAGCCCTGATCCAGACCCGGATCATGCAGCGTACAGGTGATGGTGGTTTCTGTCGGCCCATAGCCATTGAGCCAGCGCACCCCCGGCACCAGCTGCTGCCAGCGCGCCAGGGACTGCGGGTTGACCTGCTCGCCGCCGACGATCACCAGCCGCACCGAAGGTGGCAGGCTGCGGCCACTGTCGGCCATCACATCACAGAGCACATGCCAGAAGGCGGTCGGCAGATTGAGCACCGTCAGCTCCAGCGCCGCCACCCGGTCCAGAAACAGCCCCGGTGCCCCGATCATATCCGGCGCGCGCAGCACCACGCAGGCGCCAGCCAACAGGCTCGGCAGCACCTCCTCAATGGCCACATCAAAGGACAGGCTGGCAAATTGCAGCATCCGGTCACTGCTCTGCAACTCAAAGGCGGCGGTGATGGCGCTGGCATGGGCCAGCAACGCCCGCATCGGCACCCGCACCCCCTTGGGTTTTCCCGTGGAGCCGGAGGTGTAGATCACATAGGCCAGCCGCCCCGGGTCCGGGGCAGGCCGCAGCGGCCTGTCCGGCTGTTCCGATAGCTCAGACCCCGCATCAGGCGCCACCCAGACCACCCCTTCCGGGGTCAGGGCAGCGTCGTGCCCATGTGCAGATTTCCCTTTATCAGAGCCTATATCAGGCCCTGATACCGTGCCGTAATCCGGCCCGCCAATGCCCAGCCTGGTGCCGCTGTCCTGCAACATATGGGCAATCACCGCAGCCGGGTAGGTCGGGTCCACCGGCAGGAAGCCGGCGCCGACCTTCAGCACCGCCAGCATGGCAATGATGAACTCCGGGCTGCGCGGCAGGCAGATGGCGATGATATCCCCGGCCGTGGCCCCCCGCGCCTGCAGGACCACCGCCAGACGATCCGCGCGGGCCTGTAGATCGGCATGGCTCAGAACCGCGCCGTCGGGGGCCATCTGCAGCGCCGGGGCCTCCGGCATCCGCGCCGCCGTGGCCTCCAGCCGGGTTGCCATGCAGGGCGGGGCGGCCGCCATCTCCCGCGCCAGAACCTGCGCCAGCGCCGGATCCGGACGGCCCTGTTGCAACAGCTGGGTCGCCTCGGCCTCCGGCAACATCTCCAGATCGCGCAGCGCCATATCCGCAGGGGCCGTGGCCAGGCTCTGCAGCAGCTGACACAGATGGTCCAGCATGTGCGCCACCTGGCTGGTCGGCAAAACTTCGGGGTCATATTCCAGCATCAAAAGCGGCTGCTCATCACCATAGACCGCCAGCGTCAGCGGCATCGCCCCCTCTTCGCGCAGCTCCACCCGGCGCTGGGTCCAGGGGCTGTCGTCCTTTCCCCCCAGGCTGCGCATCCGCGCATTCAGGCTGTCGCGTTCAAACATCACCATGGTGTCAAACAGCGGCACGCTGCCCGGCAGCCCGCACCAGCGGCGCATATCCGCCAGCGAGGCCTGTTCATGCGGGCGCAGCGCCACCGCATCGCGGCGCAGCGCCGACAACAGCCCGTCCACAGTTGTGGCCCCGGACAGATGCAGATGCAGGGGCACCGTATTGATCAGACAGCCCACCGTGCGCCCGCAGCCTTCCAAAAGATAGCGCCCCGACCGGGTGACCCCGAAGACAGCGCTTTCCCGGCCGCTCCAGCGCGCCACCAGCAGCCCCCAGGCGGCATGGATCATATTGGCCAGGGTGGCCGGTCCTGCGTCATTCTCTGTCGCAACCCCACCGGCCCGCTGCACCAGCGCGCGGCGCAACTCAGCCGGCAGCTGCCGCCGCAGGATCTGCTTGCGGCCATGGCCCGCCGCATCCGGTGCTGCCACAGCAGGCCGATCATCCGACCCGATCAGCCGGGCAATCTGGTTCGGGGTTTCAAACCCGTCCAGATGCGCCCGGAAAAACGCCTGGCTGGCCGGCTGTTCGGACACCTGCGCCACCGCCGGACTAAAGGCATCAAAGCCGGTCACAGGCGCCGTGGCGGCAGGCAGCTCGCCCCCAATGAGCGCCGCAAAGACATCTTCCAGCACCACCGCCATACTGCGGCCATCGACCAGCACATGGTGAATGGTCCAGACCATCACCGATCGGTTCGCCCCCAGCCGCGCCAGCATCACCCGCCAGGACACCGCCTGTTCCAGCGCGCAGCCCCGATTGCGATCCTCGCTGAGAAACTGCTCCAGCCGCTCCGCCTGATCCTCCGCCTCCAGCCCCTGCCAGTCCTGTGTCTCCACCCTGATCTGATCGGTGGCCGCATCCACATCCGCGACCTGCAAGACCGGCAGCGGACGGCCCTGCCACAACACCGCACTGCGCAGCACCGGATGACGCGCGCAGACCTGCTGCCAGGCCAGCCGCAGCGCCCTTGGATCTGGCGCTTCGGCGTCCAGATGCACCACGATCTGTTCCAGATTGACCCAAGGTCTGCCCGCGGCGGCGCTTTCATACAGCAGCCCCTGCTGCATCGGGGTCAGCGCGATTTCCTGACCGCTGCTGTGACCATGGTTGCGCTCTCTGGATCCTTCGGCGGGGGGGGCGGTGCCAGTCTCAAAGGACGCTTGCGTCGCGGCCCGGACGTCGGGTTGGGCCGAAGATGGCGCCTGTGGCTGGGCCTGCGAAAGATCACTCATGATGCCCCCTACCTGACACCGGGCTTGGGCCAACCCGGGCCATACTTCTTCATGCTGTGCCGCCCCCGGATCACCCGGGTATCACGTCACTCTTAATATCCACTTTTTAGCGGTCCCCTCAGGCCAGGATCACCCCCATGATCCCCGCCGCAGACCCAAGGATACCAGACCCGGGGACGGGCAAGCAACAAAACACCACCGGATTGCACTCACATCTCTGCCCGCCGCCTCATACCCGCAGCCATGCGGCCCGCGCCTGTGAATGGCTCAGAACCCCTTAATCCATCTTATGTTAAATAAAAACATATAGGCCTGATATCTGCAGAGAGCAGATGCACAATAAAGGGCCGCTCGTGAGAGCGGCCCTTTATTGTTCACAGTTCCGGTCGGGCGGGGTGCGGATCACTCCGCCGGGGTTTTGTGCTGCACCAATGCGCCCAGCACCTCGTTCAGCGCCGCCGCGTCGCCGCCGCGCAGGCAGGTCAGCGCGGTCCGTGGCAGACGGCGTTTGGCGCGCAGCAACGGGGTCACCGGGCGCTTGCTGTCATGGGACAGCTCAGCACTGATCAGCCGCGCCCCGAAGGCATCGCGCAACCGCGTCACATGGGCCAGATCAAGCGGATGGTCGCCATGGATGGCATAGATCCGCGCCGCCGTATCACAGCCCGCGCAGGCATCGCGATAAGCGCCGCTCCAGTCCAGCTTGCGCGCAGCCGGGAACCGGGTCTCGTCGGGGATCAGATCTTCGGCCAGCGTGGTGATCGGCTGCAGCGCCACCACGTTTTCCGCGCCGATCAGATCGGCAAAGGCCATGGCACCAAAAGCCCCCATGCCGGAGCCCAGCACATGCACCTTGTCAAACCCGGCCATCCAGGCGCGGGTGTCTGGTGCCTGGAAATACTGCTCCAGATCCAGCGGACGGTACCAGTTCTGCTGATGCGGCAAGACCGACAGCACCGCATAGCCGGATTTGATCAGGAAACGTTCACCAAAACCCGGACGCAGGGGATCCTTGCGGTCCAGCGCCTGGCCTGCCCCTTCAAAGGTGACCACCAGTTCCCGCGCGCCCTCCGGGTGCAGCCGCCGCATGGCATAAGACGGGGTCAGCGTGGTGGTGGGCCACAGCCCCTCCGGCAGCGTGGCTTCGGGATCTTGAGCCCTGCGAATCGCACCCATCTGGGTGCGACTGTCCACTGCGGGCACTGGCTGAGGCTCCTCCGGCACGATGGTATCGACCTCCAGGCCATGTTCGGCCAGGGCTGCCACATATTCGGCGTGGCGCTGGCGATAGGTCGCCTTCATCTTGTCCAGCATCTCGGGCGACAGATATTCATCCAGCACCGCCTTCAGACCCTTGCGCATGAATTTCTGCGTGTTCAGCGCCGGCAGGCCGAAATGTTCGGTCAGCTCCGCCACCCGGTTGTCATGTTTGAGGAAAATCGCCGGCTGGCCCGCCTGCAGGGCCGCCACGCCACCATGGAAACGGTCGCCGATATAGACATCATGCAGCATCGCCGCCTGTCGCCAGGCGCCAGCCTCAGAGAAGTAGTAATAGCGGTTGAAATCAACCTTATGACCGCATTTGCGGCTCAGCCAGCGATTGAGCATCTCCGGCTGAGCAATGTTATTGCCCTCATTATAGCCAAACCGGTCCTTGATGAATTTGCCATAGGCAAAGATCTCATCCTGGAACACATAAGAGGCCTCGATCTTGTCGAACGCCTTGGCCAGTTCGGTGCCGCGTTCAACGATGGCCCCCTCCCGCATGGAGAAATGGCCAGCGGTCATCACATTGGCCCGACGCCCCTTGGCCTGGGCCGCGGTGCCGTCAATGGCCATGATCGACTGCGGATAGACATAAAGACTGGGGCAGCCCAGCACGGTGGTGTTCTCCAGCCCGTTCTGCGCCAGCCACTCTGCCGTCTGGGTGCCACGCACCCCGAACAGATTGGCCCGCTCATTGAGCAGCGCCAGAAGATCGCGGTTGCCCGGCATCAGATCCTCAAACGCATGGCTGCCCTGCATCCCGGCGCCCAGCACCACAAAAGGCACCCGCCCATCCAGCGCCTCAAGCGCGGAAAACAACCGAATGCCATCGTGGTTGGGGCGGATGAAATTGGCCAGCGACACCACGATCATGTCGAAATGCGCGGCCATGACTTCGGCATAACCGTCGCCGAGGTTTTTCTGCAGATTGGCGATATTGCCCACCGCAGACCCCTCGGGATCCTTGCGCAGGCTGCGGGCCGGGGCTTCGGCATGAATGATATTGCCGCGATTCCCGGTCAGCTTATGCGCCGGTTTCAGGCCAAACAACGTGTCCGTCACGGTTGGTGGCACGCCCAGGATACTGGACAGCGCCGGATCCGGACGATGGGCCGAAAGCACGGGAGCGTGGAAAAGGATTCTCATATATCACCAAATGTTACTCACCATGGGCCCCTGTAAAAACCGGGGTCATGGCCTGTTGGGAAAGGGGGTCGGCAACCACGCCAAGGCGTCTCCGGCAGCCGCAGCCCCCGGGATTGCTGCGTTGCGCGCATGTTAGCGCCGTGACCTCTGGGAACAAGCCCGGAAAACCGCGCCCAGAGCTCGGGTGGTGAAACCCTGCCCATGGTTTCGCCCTGGGTTTCGCCCTGACGCGCCCCCTGCCCCGCGATCTGTGCCTGTGCCCACCTGTCGAAAGGGTTGCACCCGCAGCGCTCTCGCGGCATGGATAGATCATGAAATTTCTCTTTGTGCACCAGAACATGCCCGGCCAGTACCGGGAGATGATCCAGTGGCTGGCCGATCAGGGCGAGCATGAGATCGTGTTTTTGACCCAGCGGAACGATGTGAAGCTGCCCGGCGTCTCCACCGCGACCTACAAAAGCCACCACCAGCCCGCCGCCGATGCCTATGGGTTGTCCAAGGATTGGGAGGCCGCGGCCGGCAATGGCATTGGCGCCGCCCTCGCCGCGCGCCAGCTGGAGGCCAGAGATGGTTTCAAACCCGATATCATCATCGGTCATACCGGCTGGGGGGAGTTGACCTTTATGAAAGAGGTCTGGCCGGATGTGCCGATTATTGGCTTCTTTGAATATTTCTACCGCACCACTGGCGGTCTGGTGGGTTTTGATCCGGAAAATCCCCCCGGCGAACACGCCGGGTTTTTCGCTCATGCCCGCAACACCGTGCCCTTTGCCAATATCGATGTGGTCGATCTGGGCCACAGCCCAACCTATTGGCAGCGCGACCGCTTTCCCAAGAGTTTTCACGACAAGATCTATGTCAGCCATGACGGCATCCGCACCGACCGGCTGCAACCGGATGCCAAGGCCAGCATCGGTCTCGGCCGCCTGCCCAAGCCGCTCAGCCGCGACGATGAGGTGATCACCTATATCGCCCGCAATATGGAACGCGCCCGTGGTTTTCACGTGATGATGCGGGCCCTGCCCAAGATCCTGTCGGAACGCCCCAAGGCGCGGATCCTGATGATCGGCGGCAATGAGACATCTTACGGGCGCGAAAGCACCCATCCCGCAGGTCTGCGTGGCGAGATGGAGGATGAGCTGGGCGACAGCGTCGACTGGAGCCGGGTGCATTTCCTCGGCCGGGTGCCTTACGGCGATCTGTGCAAGATCATCCGCATCAGCCGCTGCCATATCTATCTGACCATGCCTTTTGTGCTGAGCTGGTCGTTGCTGGAATCGATGTCGATGCAGGCCACGGTGGTCGCGGCTGATGTGGAACCGGTGCGCGAGGCGGTGACCCATAATGAAACCGGCATGCTGGTGGATTTCTTTGATCCCGGCGCGCTGGCCGATCAGGTGGTGGATGTGCTGGCCAATCCCGGCGCCTATGCCCATCTGGGCCCCAATGCCCGCGCCCATGTGGTGGAAACCTATGATTTCCTGACCCGCTGCATGCCCGAGCACGCCCGTCAGATCAACGCGCTCCTGCCCGCCAGCAAGCAGCTGAAGATCTGATCCGCCGCAGCACCCGGGGGTGGTCAGGACAGGATTTGCTCCGACGCCCAGATCGCGGCCTGGGTGCGGTTTCTGGCGCCGATTTTGCGAAAACAGGTGCGCAGATGCACTTTCACCGTGGCCTCGCAGATGCCCAGCTCATTGGCGATGGATTTATTGGTGGCGCCGTCAATCAGCTTGGTCAGGATCAGCCATTCGCGCCCCGAAAGACCGCAGGCCGCAGCCGTGGTCGGCATCCGGCGCAGGTCCTGCCCCGGGTATTCTGCCAGCGCCTCCTCTGCCGAGGCCGTGTTGGCCGCTCCGTTGAGTGTGCCGTTGAGTGTGCCGCTGACCGCTTCACCCGCAGCGCCGCAATCAGCGCCTCGGCGGATTTGCGTTGCGGGATCACCGCCTCAGCATAGGCGCTGAGCGCAGTCTGCATGCTGGTGGAACATTCGCGCCCCATGATCAGGATCAGCAGAGAGGCGTCATTGCCCTCTTTGAACTGGCGCAACTCCTCCACCAGCTCCGGCCCCGTTTCATGGCTGTAGTATAAAACCAGATCGTCGATCCCCAGCCCCGCGAGCGTTGACAGCTCATCGCAGCAGGTCCCGATTTGATAGTCGTTGCTCTGACAAATGGCCAGGAACATGTCGCGTAACAAGCGACTTTCACCCACAATATGCACAGGCATGATATACCCCCATACTCTTAAAAACCTGATCCAAACACGATCAGATGGTCTTAATGAATGATCTCCGGAACAGGGAGCTCACCGGGCTTTGGTGCGGGGTTGGAACCTCCCGCCCTGACCCTCGCGGCAACACTGCGACCCCCGTCACAGATGACACCCCGCTCTTGTCTTATATGTCTGTCCTGTCCTTTCGATCAGATGATGGCCGGTCTCCGACCCGGCTTGCCAAGACAATGGCTCTGCGCCTGCCCGACCCCTGTCAAAGCCCCTGCTGAACAAGAACCCCGTGTCACTGGCCTGCTCTTCAAAATGACGGGGCCAAATACCGCGCCCCCCTGCCTTCAAATCGCAGCCCATATCGGCGCTGCGCCGCTCTGCGGCACTCCAAAATAGCCCAAATTCATCCATTTTTGTTAAAAAACTTACCTCCTGGATAGATGTTGGCGCCACCATCCGCCCCTCCTAAAGTGTTGTTTTTGATATAGGCTTTTGTTTTATCAACAGGAATATCCTCATGCGGCGCAGTTCCAAAGATGTGGCAATTCCTTAATTCTGTGCCGAATGACACGGATTTATGCAACCTAAGAGGGTATTTCCCAGGAGCCCCTTCACGCCAGAGATGGAATCACTCCCCCTTTGCTCCGATACAGACACCGTCGCTACCACTTCTGGGGTAGGTCTCCCTGAGACCCCTCCAAAGCAGGCAGCTCCTCGGAATAATTTAAACCTCTGAAATATATAAATATTACCGGGACCCCAAAATATGGCTCATACTGCGAGTTGTATGTGACCCTAGGTAAACATGCTAGATATTGATGGACCCCCAACGTCCGGTAGGTTCGCCCGCTGGTTGATCTCCAGACAGCCCCAAACCACCTCGTCCGAAGGGGTACCCCCTCTGCGCAATTTGACGGCGGCGGCAATATGCTAGGCTGGGCATATTCGTTTTGATATGCCGGGGGGCAACATGAATGAGTTCGGGGGCACCGTGATCCACACGGGCGAGATCGCTTTTGCGCGATCGTTTCAAAGACAAGTTTCATCCATTACCACCACTGCCATAGCTGAGATCGACTGCACCGGACCCGCCTCTGCGGGGCCAAGCCGTTTGCTGGTGACCACCTGCGAGACCGGCGGTGCAAAACACGCCGATCTGGAGCAGGACAGCCGCAGCAAAGGCACGTTGCAGGCCCTTCTGCGCAGCGGATCGCTCTGCCATTGCACCCAACTGCATGATCCGCAGGAAAATCCCAACAGCTGGCCGGACTGGCTTGATCCTGCCGCCCTGCGCGCGGATGCTTCTGATCTTCGGTCGGGTCACAGATCTGGCCGCTGGATGGTGTTTTCCTGCCGTTTTGCCGATGGCAGCGAAGATCGGATCGCGCTGCATCTGGAGGGCAGCCAGCATGACGCCCATTGCATCGAAATCCTGCCTGCGATCTGGCCGCTGGCCCGCGAGGATGCGCTGCGCGAGATGCTGACCAGCGCAGCGGAACCCAAAACCGCGCGCGACACCACCGAGGCGATGCTCTGGACCATCTCCACCAAAAGCGACAGCGCGGTTCTGGTGCTGGATGGCGCCGGCCGATTGCTGGATTGCAATGAAGCGGGCTGTGACATGCTGGCGGCGGGCAACCTGCTGCGCAACAGCGACGGTGTGCTGCGCTGTGCCAACAGCCGTGAGACCCGCGCGTTTTACACAGCGGTGCAAAGCTGCGCCAAAACACCCACCGAGGCCAGCGCCGGCGCCCACATGCCAGCCGGCCGCGCCAGCCAGGAGCTGATCCTGTTCCTGCAGGATGCCAGCACCGGCATGCGGCTGCCGGTCTCGCTCACCTGTTATCTCTGCGCTGACACCCGCCATACCCTGGTGGTCGCCATCCTGCCGCGCCAGCCCGACCAGCAGCGGATCGAGATGCTGGCGCAGAAAATGGGCCTCTCCCCCTGCGAGGCCCGGGTGGCCGCACTGATCCAGCTCGGCCTCTCCAACCGCGAGGCGGCCCATATCGCGGGCATCAAGGAACAGACCTTCAACACCTATGCCAAGCGGGTGCTGTCCAAGCTTGAAGTCGCCGGGCGCACCGAAATGGCGCAACGGCTGACCTGGCAGGCCTCCCTGGGGAGAGCGTCATGAACAAGGTGACCCATGAGAGCCTCACCCAGGGGCCACCCGCACCGGTCGCGCCGACCTCCGCCTCGATCGGCGCCGCAGCCCTGGCCGCTCAGACCCGCCGCACGGCCCAGGCCAATGGCCATTCCGATGATCTCACAGAGGACGGCACCGCGATTTCAGAGGCGGGCACTTCAGAGACGGGTGGGGACAAGCCCCCCCAGACAGCAGAGGCCCCATCAGACAGACATTCAGACAGACATATGGAGAGCGCCACGGACAGCACAGACAAAAACGGCCCAGATCAACACCCAGATCAAAACCCGGCAGATCCGGGCCAGACGGAAGCAGATCAGACGGATACCAGTCCGACAGATACGGGATCCGCCGGGTCGGCTCTGGCTCCGGACGATCTGGAGCAGCTGGCTGCGCATCTGCGCGGCGGTCCCCAGCCGCTGGGCACCCGTGGCGATCTCATCGAACTGCACAAGCGGATCACCGGGATGTTTGCCACCCTCAATGAGGGGCTGGGTGAGATGTACACCCGGAAGGCGGACGCCGACCGCAAGGTTCTGAGCGCCCGCATGGACACGCTGGAAGAGGCGGTGAACCGGATGGAAGGCGCGCTGCGCATCGAACTGGAGCCGGTGCTGCGCGACAGCTTTGCCAAAGTGCTGGCCAAGGATCGTGCCACCCGCCGCCGCAGCCTGGGGCAACGGCTGAAGCGCGGCATCACCACAGGCAGCGGTCTGGCCCTGATCCTGGCCCTCGGACTGGCCGCGGGCACGCTCTATCACAGCCGGATCGCCACCACCTCCGATACCGCCTGGAGCGCAGCCCAGATCCACTGGGCCAGCTTTGTCGACTTTGTTGAAACCACAACGGCTGACCCAGGCCAGTTACTGAATAACACATCTGAATAGACTCTAACAAAGGCAAAAGAGTCTCCCTTTTTCGGGGGCGCCATATCTCTTTCAGGCAGGATCGCTGTCCCAAACCCCTGCCTGGCACAGAGACACGTAGAGAGGCCCCGTCTGGCTGCCGGCCTGTCCCACAGATCTCGCAGCGGAGCCAGCCATGCCTCTGACACAGCGCCCCCGAAAACCGACAATTTGACGAAAATTTGTCCCCATTTGGGGGCATCCGCCCCGCCCGATTTGCGGTGCAATCACCATCAGAGACCCAAGCGGTCTTGTGTCACTGGCCAGGTCCCACACCCAATTTTCCCTGGTCAGATTTCTAGAGGGGGTCGCGTCGGGGGGCGCATCAGACTTCCGGTATATTAATTAGGAGGATGTTTAAGATGGGTAGACCAGACGAAGGTTCCGACTGGGAAGTCTGTAATCCTGAATGCGAAATCGAATTCAGCGATGACAAGTTCAATCCCAATTACAACGATGGCACCACGGAACGTGGCGGTCGCGATGGCAATGTCATCAATCTGAACGACCATGATGCCGGCGACAACGCTGCCGCTGGCGGCGGCAATGATGCGGTCTATGGCAACGCGCGCAACAACCGGCTCGAGGGTCAGTCCGGGCAGGACTATATCGAAGGCCGCGGTGGCAATGACGCCATCAGCGGCGATGGCGGCAATGACACCCTTTATGGTGGCAATGGCACCAATGCGACCCGCGACGGCAATGACTGGATCGATGGCGGCGATGGCTGCGATTACATTGACGGTGAAAACGGCAATGACTCGCTGCTCGGTGGCAAGGATCAGGACACGGTCTTTGGCGGCAATGGCGACGACCAGATCTTTGGTGACGATGCTGACGGCGACGAGACCAACGGCGACGCCGGCGATTACCTTTATGGCGATCTGGGCGACGACTGCATGGACGGCGAAGGTGGCGATGACTGGATGTGGGGTGACCGCGGACAGTCCGGCGAGACCCGCTTTGACGGCGACGACACCATGTATGGCCGTGGCGGCAATGACCGGATGAACGGTCAGGGCGGTGATGACCGTATGGCCGGTGGTCTTGGTGACGACCTGGTGATTGGTGGCTCCGGCGATGACGAGATGTTCGGTGACGAACGTCAGGCGCAGGGCGACGATCTCGACTTTGGTGCTGACAGCGGTCCGGTTGGCAAAGGCCCCAATGAAGATGGCCATGACTGCATGCTGGGTGGCTCTGGCCATGACACCATGGATGGTCAGGGTGGCCGTGACACCATGTTCGGCGAGACCGGCGACGATCTGATGCAGGGCGGCCGTGGCCGTGACCTGATGGATGGTGGCGAAGGCCGTGACGACGTCAACGGGGATGCTGGCAAGGACACGATCCGCGGCGGCAGCAACAATGATGTGCTCGAAGGCGGGGCCCAGGGGGACCTGATCTTTGGTGACCATGCCCGGGTCGACGGCTATGACATTGACTGGAGTTGCTGCGACGACGACGACGACCAAACAGCCGTTGAAGCCCTCCACACCAGCAATGAAAACGATCTGCGCGGCGTTGATTGCCCGGACTGCTACACGCCTTACGACTATGGCGAATCCGGCAATGACCGCATTCGCGGTGGCTCTGGCCATGACACCATGTACGGCGAAGCCGGCAATGATGTCATCATCGGTGGCCGTGGCTTCGACCTCGGCTTTGGCGGCACCGGTCGGGACCGTCTTTATGGCAACCAGGGCAATGACACGCTCTATGGCAACGAAGGCGATGACTGCGTCCACGGCAATGTTGGCGACGATGTGCTGTTCGGCAACTCAGGCAACGACACCGTCAATGGCGGCGATGGCGATGACCTGATCTACGGCAACAACCAGGCCGATACACTGAACGGCGACGCCGGCAATGACACCATGTATGGCGGTCATGGCAATGACCTGATGAATGGTGGCACCGGCAATGACGTCATGAGCGGCGGCGACGGTGAAGACACTGTCAACGGCGATGATGGCGACGACCTGCTGATGGGGGATAAGCGCGCCGATGAGCTGAACGGCGGCAATGGCGATGACGTCCTTCTGGGCGGCAACGGCAAAGACGACCTGAACGGCGACGCCGGCAACGACTGCCTCTATGGCGAAGTTGGCGATGACAATCTGGATGGTGGCCGTGGCCATGACTTCCTGGACGGCGGTGAAGGCAATGACACGCTGCATGGCGGGGCCGGCAACTTCAACGACTACCTGAAAGGTGGCGCGGGAGATGACGATCTGACCGGTGGCAACGGCAAGGATGTCTTCATCATCGATCTGGACTGGGATGGTGCAAGCTTCAGCTCCGGCGATGGCACCGACTGCATCAATGACTTTGACATTGATGAAGACCACGATGTGCTGGCCTTCCGCGTCACCAATACCGGCGGTGGCACCGGCACCTCAGACGGGGCTGCGTTTACGGCTCTCGATGGCGCGGCCAGCGTGATGGATAATGGCACCGACACCACCATTTCCATTGGTGGCGCCACTGTGGTCATCAAAGGTCTGACCAATGTCAACGGCTTCACCTCCCTGGGACAGGACGCCCTGCCCTCCGGCGGTGTTGGCATCAATGCGATCACCACAGGTGATGCCGGCAGCTACGAAGCCATCCGCGTTGTCGCCAGCGATGACGGCTTTGATGACAGCTATGACAACATCTGGGGTCACACCATCTGAGCCATAAGGAATGATCCTCCCGGGTGGCGGCCGCCATCCGGGGGGGTCTAGCCCTGGTTCAGGACAGCGATTTGGTCCCCGGCCAAGGATTGCCACCTTGGACCAGGGCGCTGATCTGCCAGCTTCAGTAACTTCACATCGTGCAACCGGGGGGTCACGGGTATGAAGACGAAACGGGTCTTTGACGGACAACGGGGTGTCATCACCTCAATTTTTGTAGCGAGTATCTTTGTTAACCTGCTTGTCCTGACAGCGCCGCTGTACATGTTGCAATTGTTTGCCCGGGTCATGGCTTCGGGCAGCATGCCAACCTTGATTGCTTTGACCACCGGCGCGGCGATCGCGCTGGTGTTCTTTTTTCTCTTTGATGTCATTCGCCAACGCCTCGTCGCCCGCCTCGGCTCGCGGCTGGAGGCGCGGCTGAGCCCGGCGGTGCTGCAGGGCATGATCAGCGGCAACCTGCCTGCAAAGCTGCGCACGGCGGAACCGATCCGCGACATTCAGGATCTGCGCGGCTTTGTCACCAGCCCGGTGTTCATCGCGCTTCTGGATGCGCCCTGGTCGCTGCTGTTCATCGCGCTGATCTTTGTGTTCAGCCCGGTTCTGGGGCTGGTCTCGGTGGCGGGGCTGCTGGTCCTGCTGGGGCTGGGGGTGATGAGTGAGCTGATGGGGCGGGCCCCGGGCAAGACCTCTGAGGAGGCCGCTCGCGAAACCAATGCCGCGGTTGAGGAAATGATGGTCAATGCCGAGATCATCCACGCCATGGGCAAGACCTCTGCCCAGATCGGCCGCTGGCGCGGACGCGCCTTTACCGCGATCCTCTTTGGCACCTTGGTCACCGACCGGGTTGCGCTGATGACCTCGCTGGCCAAGACCGTGCGCATGGGGCTGCAGATCGCGGTGCTGGGCGTGGGCGTGGTCCTGGTGATCAACAACCAGCTGACACCAGGTCTGATGATTGCCTCCTCGATCCTTCTGGGCCGGGCGGCAGCGCCGGTGGAGCAATCCATCGCCGGCTGGCGCGCCCTGCTGAAGGCGCGCAGCGCCATGGAGCGGCTGAACCTGCTGCTGGCCCATGCCGAGGACACCAGCGACCGGATGGAACTGCCCGAACCCAGCGGGCGGCTGTCGGTGGAAAATGCCACCGTGGTGCTGCCGGGGCGGCAGGATCCGCTGCTGCTGGATGTTACCCTGTCGCTGCAACCGGGTCATGCGCTGGGGCTGATCGGCCCGTCGGGGGCTGGCAAGACCACGCTGGCCCGCGCGCTGGTAGGGCTGCAACCGCTGGTGCGGGGCCATGTGCGCATTGATGATGCCGCCCTCACCGATTGGGACCCTGAACAGATCGGGCGCCACATCGGCTTTCTGCCGCAGCAGGTGGAGCTGTTCCGCGGCACCATTGCCGAAAACATCGCCATGATGGATCCGAGCGCCAAACCCTCGGATGTGGTGGCCGCTGCCAAACTGGCGCGGGTGCATGAGCTGATCCTGGCCCTGCCCGGTGGCTATAACGCCGAGGTCGGCCCGCGCGGCAGCTTCCTCTCCGCAGGCCAGCGCCAGCGGATCGGTCTGGCACGCGCCTTCTTTGGGGAGCGCAAGCTGATCGTGCTGGATGAACCCAATGCCAACCTCGATCCTGAAGGCGAAGAGGCGCTGGCCGCCGCCATTGAGGAGGCCTGCGCCCGTGGCGCCATCGTGGTGGTGGTGACCCATCGGCTCAACCTGTTGCGCCGGGTCAGCCATGCCGCGCTGGTGCAGGAGGGGCGCATCGCCCGCTTTGGCGAGGCCCGCCAGATCATCGAGGCCGCCGCCCAGCCGATGAGCCGGACACAGAGCGATCCCAAAGTGACCAATTTGACGCCGCACCGTGAGGCCCGGACCGGGGCTGACGCCAGTGTCGCAGAAGGAGCCCAGTCATGAGCCGCAGCGACAGCAGAGACCTGGTGCCCCGCAGGGGCAGCGAGATTGACATGAGCCGGGGTTTTCAGGACCTGATGCCCGATGGCTTCACCCTGCCCCGCACCCCGCCCACCCGCGTGCGCCAGTTGGTGCTGTGGATGCTGGTCTGCGGCTTTGGCCTGTTTGGCGGTCTGGTGTTCTGGGCCACCAAAGCCGAGCTGACCAGCGCCGTGGTGGCTGCGGGGGAATTTACCGTGGCGGGCGACCGGCTCAGCGTGCAGCATCTGGAGGGCGGCATCGTCCGCGAGATCAATGTGGCCGAGGGCGACATGGTGGCCGAGGGTGAGGTGATCGCGGTGCTGGACGGGCGCCGGATGCGCGCCAGCCACGCCATTCTGACCAGCCAGATGGCCAGCCTTCTGGCCCAGCAGGCGCGGCTGCAGGCCGAACTGGCCGAGACCGATCAGATCGAGATCCCGGCAGAGCTGGACCAGCTGATGGCCGCAGATCCGCAGCTGATCTCCCTGTTTGAGGTGCAGCGCGATGTCTTTGCCAGCAACCGCGCGCTGTATGAGGGGCAGGTGCAGATCCTGCGCGACCGGATTTCTCAGCTGGGCAAGCAGCTCGACGGGCGGCGGGCGCGGATCACCGCTATCGAGGATCAGCTGACCCTGATCAAAGGCGAGGTCGCCGATCTGCACAAGCTCTATGAAAAAGGGCTGGTGCCCAAAACCCGGCTCAGCGACCGGCAGCTGCAGGAAACCGGGCTGATGGGCACCTTTGGCGCGCTGGAAAGCGACAGCGAGAATATCCAGGTGCGCATCGCCGAGACCGAAGAACGCATCCTGCAGGTGCACCGCGATACGGTGAACCGGATTTCCAGCGAAACCCAGCTGGTGCAGGAACGCATTCTGGATCTGCGCCAGCGGCTGGATGCGGCGGAGGATGTGCTGGAGCGCCAGACCATCCGCGCACCGCAGGCCGGCCGGGTGGTGGAACTCTCCATCAACACCCTGGGCCAGGTGCTGGACCCCGGCGAGAATGTGCTGGAGCTGGTGCCCTCGGGCAGCGATCTGATTGTCGAAACCCGCGTCTCGCCCACCGACATTGACGAGGTGGTGACCGGCGGGCAGGCCCGGGTGCAGCTCACCGCCTATAGTTTCCGCTCCACCCCGCCGGTGAAAGGTGAGGTGGTGATGGTGGCCGCTGACAGTATCGCCGATCTCAACAGCGGCATTCCCTATTACCGCGTTCACATCCGCATTCCGCCCGAAGAGCTGGCGGCGCTGCCCAATGTCAAAACCCTGCCCGGCATGCCCGCGCAGGCGATGATCGAGACAGGCCGGCAGACATTGGCGGATTACCTGCTCAGCCCGGTGCTGCGCAGCATGTCGAACGCCTTGAGAGAGGGGAGTGGCTGATCAGGGATGCGCGGCCGGTAAGACGTCTGGCGTTTCATACCTGGGGGGGGACCTGATCAGCCATCCTTTCGTCCCGCCTGGCCCCTGGCCGGGCGGGTCTTTATGTGGGCAAACACCCTCTGGCGGCGCGTTGAAAATTAGGTCCGGTTCGGACCAAATGTTTCGCACGCGAAACATTTAGACAGGAATGCTGACCTATATCTGAGGGCATATGTGGCTCTGACAAAGGAGGCAGCGGCCCGCCCTGCC
>NZ_CP010686.1 GCF_002407245.1 Phaeobacter piscinae
ATGACGAATTCACGCTCCCCTCTTCTGCCTGATCGTCACCCACAAAAAGACCTGTTCGTTTGTGATATCGTGGACGCTGTGCCGAAGGGCGACATGGCCTCAATGGAGCATCCGGTGTTCACGCTGTCCACCAAACCGGACATGAAACCTCGGCGCTATCAGAATGGCGATAATTCGATAGAGGTCTCTCCCTCCCGCTACGGATTGGCGACGGTGCATGACCGTGATGTGCTGATTTACTGCATTAGCCAGTGTATGGCCGCGCTGAATGATGGCCGAAAGGTTAGCCGTTCTATGCGGTTCAAAGCCCATGACCTGCTTGTGGCGACGAACCGTCGAACATCGGGCCAGGGATATAAGCTGCTGAAAGATGCGTTGCGGCGGCTACAAGGCACTCAGATCGAAACGAACATCCGCCAAGGCGGGAAAGAATATTTCAAAGTTTTTGGTCTTATCGAGTCCGCAGAAATTATCCGCGAGACACGCGAAGGTAGGATGCAGGACGTGGAAATCACCCTGTCGGACTGGGTGTTTGATGCCATCGAGAACAATCATGTTCTGACGCTGAACAAAGAGTATTTCTTTCTCAGAAAGCCGCTTGAACGGCGGCTCTATGAACTCGCTCGCAAGCATTGCGGCGCACAACCTAAGTGGAAGTGCGGTCTTGAGCTCTTGCGCGACAAGTGTGGATCAGGTTCGACCACGAAGGAATTTAGGCGGCTGCTCTCAAAAATTATCGAGGATGACAGTGTGCACGACCATCTGCCCGACTATGCCATGAGCATCGAGGGGGATAATGTTGTTTTCCGCCCCAAGGGTGCTGAGGCGGTCGTCGCCCTACCCTTCCAGGCTTTGCGCTTCAAAAAGCTGGACACTCATGACATAGCGCGGCGGTTAGCGCCCGGTTGGGATGTCTACGTACTGGAAAACGAATGGCGGTCATGGGTGAATGACAAGGCCATCGACGTGAAGGACGCGGACAAACACTTCCTAGCGTTCTGCAAGAAACGCGGAGCGTACAAACACTAAAAACACAAATGTGGGTTTGTGACTTTACGGCTTCCCACGAATGTGGTGAGGTCGATTCATGATTATATCTTTCCTGAACCAAAAAGGCGGTGTCGGCAAAACCACCCTCTCGGTGAACGTGGCCGCTTGCCTGGCGCGTCAAGGGCATCGGGTGTTGCTGATTGATGCGGACAAGCAAGGCTCGGCAACGACCTGGGCGAGTCTGCGAGAAGATGCCCCCTTCCAAGTCGTGAGCATGGCGCGAGCGAACATGGCACGGGACGCGCTCAAGCTAGCGCAAGATTACACCCACACGATCATCGACGGGCCACCCCACGCGGAAGAGATTGCCCGATCCTGTATTGTGGCCTCGGACTTCGTAGCATTGCCTATTGAGCCCTCGGGTCTTTCGACCTGGGCATCGGACCTGACGGTGCGCCAAGTCAAAGAAGCGCAAGAGTTCAAGCCGACCATCAAATGTGGGTTTGTGGTTTCCCGCAAAATAGGGAAAACCGTGATTGGCCGGGATATCCGCAATATGGCCGCAGAAGCGGGGTTGCCGATTTTAGAGAGTGAAATCGAGCAGCGTGTCGCCTTCGCAGAAGGCATGACCATGGGGCAAACGATTTTTAAGTGGGCAGGCGATAGCAACGCCGCCCGCGAGATTGAACACCTAACGAAAGAGATTGAGCGGTATGTCGAAGAAGACGTTTTCAGCGGCTCCGAAGCCAAAACAACCCACGGATGACCAAATCCTCGCGTTTGAGCGCGGCGGAGCAGGGCATGACACGACACAGGCGTCGAAGCCGGTGGCGAAACCTGCTGCACCGGATGAACCGACTAAGCGCCTAAGCCTCGACCTGCCGGCCAGCCTTCACACGCGGTTTAAGACCGCTTGTAGTGCGACGGACAGGAAGATGGTCGGTGAAGTCCAAGCCTACATCGCGACACGGACACAAGAGCTCGAAGACGAAGCAGGGATTACCCGTAAATGAACAAACGTACAAATGTGGGTTTGTGGTTTTACTCAAAGTCAACGGGTACCCACCGCCACTTAAGGAAACATATAAGAATGAACAAAAATTTTTCGGAGCTCAAATTATAATGAGTGCACTATTTAATAATTTGAAAAAAGACCGGCCATCATGGAGCAACGAAGAAGAGCTTAGGAAAGGGTGGCTGAAGCACATCGAGAACAGCTTGGGGATGACGTTCCATGCTGAGCGAGAACGAAACGATGCTTCATACAACCAAGTAATTATTGAATTTAAGAGTCCTGGGCTTTTCAAAGGCAACGTGAAAAGCGCTTCGTTTATTGAGGCCGTAGATGATAGACTTTACAAATACATAAAAGCTCGATCTGCTTCCGAAGGAATTCCAGAAGAAGATTATATCGGCATAGCGATTGATGGCGACCATATTTGCTTTGCTTTTATGCAGAATGGTAAAATCGTTCCACGAAATTTATTGCCGTTTAACTCGGCATCCGTCGAATTGGTTGCTCAAGCGTGTGTAGACTCAAAGCGAAGAGCCGTAACAGCCGCGAACCTTGTTGAAGATTTCGGACACTCTGCCGAGATCGGAAGCTCTATGATGACTACGCTCGTGGAGCTCCTTGAAAAGCGGCTGATGGCTCAAGGTAATAACAAGATAAAGCTTCTCTTTGAGGAGTGGAGAACTCTGTTTGGACAAGTAGCAGATTTGTCTGCTGCCCAAGCGGCTGAAATACGAAAAAGTATTCCATTCTCGCCAGCACTTCCTCCTAGTGACATGGTAGCCGCAGCTCTATTTGCTATTCACACTTACAACGCGTTTGTCATGAAAATGTTGGCGGCTGAGATTGTTGCTCAATATGGATTAACGGCCTATCCAGATTTTTGCGAACATTTGCTTGGAAGAGATGATAATCAGCTTCTCACATTGCTGGATACTGAAGTCGAACAAGGACAGTTCTTTGACGCTGCGCGAATTACAGGCTTTGTAGAGGAGGCGGTTTTTTCTTGGTACTCTGACAGAAGCTTAAGCCCGGAAGACAAGAAGGCATGTTGTACCAGTATTAGGCCATTGCTGACACAGCTGGCGCTGTACAGAATGGACGATCTAAGTGCAGCTCGTTCACACGATGTCTTGAAATCATTCTACCAAGCTCTCGTACCAGAAGCGCTTCGTAAAGCACTAGGAGAGTTTTACACTCCCGATTGGTTAGCCGATGTGACTTGTGATCGGGCTGAGGTACCAGATTGGTCTAGTGCAAGGATACTCGATCCTACCTGTGGTTCAGGGTCATTTTTGCTTGAAGCAATCAGACGAAAACGAAAAATCTCAGAAGAGGGCAACCTTTCTGACGCAGAAACATTATCTAAGATATTAGGTGAGGTATGGGGTTTTGACCTGAATCCGTTGGCCGTTCAAGCATCTAGGGTAAATTTTCTTATCTCGATTGCCGATCTGATTTCCTCAACTGGAATGGAAGTTGAGTTGCCCGTTCTTTTGGCTGACGCTGTATATTCTCCAGCACATTCCCCAACAAAAGGGCAAGAGTTTGTTGAGTACGGAATAGGTAGCGCCCAGGCTAACTTGAACATTGTCCTGCCGTCGGCCCTCGCATTTGATCGCGCAAGGTTAGATGACGCTTTTGCGATCATGGCCGAACGCGTCCATGATGAGCAAGAATATGATGTTGTGGAAAATCAACTCATTAAAGCTGGCATAATGAGCGATACTGAAGCGGCCTCTTGGCATGATGCTCTCTCATCAACGTACGGACAGGTGCTTGAGTTACATCGCCGCGCATGGAACGGTATCTGGTTTAGAATTGTTCGAAATTTTTTCTGGTCTGCTGTTGCAGGGCAATTTGATGTTGTTGTCGGAAACCCTCCATGGGTTCGGTGGTCAAACTTACCGGAGCAGTATAGAGAAAGGATAAAACCTACTTGTGAGCAATACACTATCTTTTCAGAAACCCCTTATCATGGGGGTAACGAACTCGATATTTCAGGAATGATCACATACACGGTAGCTGATAAGTGGCTAAAACCAGAAGGTGCGCTTGTCTTTGTGATAACACAAACGCATTTTCAATCACCATCATCTCAGGGCTTTCGCAGTTTCCGGATTAATGATGAATTTAATCTGGTTCCAGAGTGCATTGACGATCTTAAACACTTAAAGCCGTTCTCAAAAGTGGCTAATAAAACGGCCATCATGCGTCTGCGGAAAGTAAAGCATGATAAAGCGCCTCAATATCCCGTACCATATCGAGTTTGGCGAAAACTGGATGGTACTTCCGCATCAATACCTGAAATGCTGCGGAAGGCGGACGTACTGAAACGGGTTAACCAGAACCTTTGGGAGGCAAACCCAGTAGAAGGTGGCAACTCACCTTGGGCAATTCTCCCTCCTGGAAGGTTTTCCGACATGGCATCCCTTCAAGGGAAGAGTGACTGGATAACTGGACGAAAAGGTGTGACCGCTGACTTGAACGGCGTATATATGGTTCGGATAGTTAATCAGAACCAAAAGACAGGTTTAGTTCAGGTCGAGACTCGCCCAGAGGCGGGACGGATAGACATTGGCCCTTCGAGAAAATTCTGGATTGAGCCAGATTTACTTTACCCACTACTCAAAGGGGCGTCTGACTTCTCTGCATGTGATATCCACGTACGAAACGAGCTTTTTATCTTAGTTCCAAATCATGGGATTAACGCAGCTCACTACCGTGATGCTGAAAGTGCCATGGGCGGCCTAAAGCAAACTGCAAAGTACTTTAAACACTTCAAGCCGCTTTTGCAGAACAGGTCCACCTATCGGCAACGGCAAAAGGGCGCTCCATATTATGCTGTTTACAACTCTGGCTCATATACCTTTTCCCCTTATAAGGTAGTCTGGGCAGAGCTATCAACGACATTTGAAGCTGCGGTTTTTGAGGACGAAGAGGTGCCTTTAATGGGAAGGCGTCCGTATGTTCCGGACCATAAGGTCTATTTTGCCGACTTCACATCTAAGGAAACCGCGCATTATGTTTGCGGCATCTTGAATTCGAAAATCGTACGTGAGTATGTTGAAAGTCATACGATTCAGATACAGGTCAGCAATATATTCAAGCACCTCAGTATCCCGCGATATGACTCAGGCAACAGGAAACATGTAGAGCTGGCCAAATTGTCGGAGACCGCACACAAGGCGACATCGAAGGTTAAGCGTGAAAATATAATAGCCGAGATGTCCATGTGCGCCGAAGAAATAATCAAAATCTCGTAAAGTTTGATGAGTTGAACAGTTAAGCCCGCCGTACGGTCTTGGTACTAACCTTGAACAGGCGGGCGATCTCTGCCAAAGGCCGTTGCTCATCGTCCCTCATCCGGCGCACCTCGTCGCGCTGTGCTGCCGATAGGGCAGGGGGACGGCCTCCGACGCGGCCACGCTTGCGGGCGGCTTTTAGGCCCTCCCTGGTGCGCTCCGATATCCGCTCGCGTTCAAACTGGGCGATGGATGCGAACACATGGAACACGAGGCGACCTGCCGGGGTCGTCGTGTCGATGTCCTCGGCCAGGGAGCGGAACCCTGCGCCGCGTTCCGCGACGCTCTCCACAATATCGAGAAGGTCACGCAGCGACCGCGCGAGCCGGTCGTATTTCGTGACCACCACCACGTCGCCCTGGCGTAAATGGTCGAGCATCTGGTCAAGCTGAGGCCGCGACCTGGTCGAACCGGTGATCTTGTCCGCGAACACGCGCTCGGCTCCGGCCTCCGTCAAGGCGTCGGTTTGGGCTTCGAGCTTCTGGTCGTCTGTGCTGACGCGGGCGTATCCGATAATCATGGCGATGATGGTGCCATAAACGTCCCAAAACCCCAAAGGTTTTGGACTGGGTTTTTGTCCTTATCAACAGCTTGTTTTGCCGTGGGGCAAGGCAGGGGGACAAAAACGACCATTTTAGGCCGCGTAGTTCTGACCAGAGGTTTTTGTCCGACAGCAGCCGTTCGTGCCTGTGCGGCGAAAGGCAGCTTCGAGCCCAGAATACAGAATGCTGCGCGTCGCACGAACGACCGCTTTCGGAAAGTGGGTCGCGAGCTATCCTCGTTTGCCAGCGGAAAAGGTACTCTTCGTCAGAGCTTCGTGCATACTCTTCCGCTCCGGGATCGCCACCCCGAAGTGTTGGGCCAGCCAAGCTCCGTCTACGGCAAACCGAGCAATGCTTAGTTCGACGTTGCCTTGATCTTCACCGTATTCAGAGAGTTGGTCATTCAGCCACTCTGTCCATTTCATCCGAAGAGCCGGATCATCCAGCATGAGGAGCGAAAGAGCGATCCATGTCTGATCCATGGCCGGTTCTTCACCACCAAAGGCCAGATCAATATAGGCACGGGTGAACGCTCCATGCGCAACACGATCCTTCGAGGCCCGAGCCCCAATCTCAGAAGCCAGTTGGTCTAAGACTTCCTCGAAGATCGCATCAATCAAGGCCTGCTTGCTCGGGAAGTGATGAAGGAAGCCGCCTTTAGTGACACCGGCAGCAGACGCAACGGCTTGAACTGTTATTGCCGAGATGCCGCTTTCAATGGCGAGCTTTTTGGCTTCATCCATGAGGCGGCGTCTAACGGCTTGTGGGTCTTTGACGCGTTTATGTGCTTCTGGCATCTCAATGTGAGACGCTACCAGACAGCAAGTTCATGACAAGCACACCGCCGACGATCATAGCAATTCCCGTTACCGCCCAGAAATCCAGAGCCATCTTAAACACGACGACACTGACCACCGCCGTCAGGACGATGCCGAGACCAGCCCAAACGGCGTAGGCCACACCAAGAGGCACCATCTTCAACGCAAGAGAAAGACAGTAAAGGGACAGGATAAAGCAGACCAGCATCCCGAGAGATGGCCACAGCTTCGTAAACTGTTGGGACAATTTCAGCAGGGTCGAACCGCTGACCTCTAGGATAATGGCGGCTCCCAGAGCCGTGTAGGCAGCAAGCATGGCGTTCATTTCAACATCTCCGTCGATTTTCGATAAACATACCATACGAATGGTTTCTTTCAAGGCCACTCTTCTACGTTATTTGTGGTTTTTAGTCATCAGAGCGGTCATTGTTCTCGAAAGGGAAAGGTCTGCTTTGTCCCGCATAGCGAGCTTTGCCTCTGGCCGCAGTGAAGGTCCCGGTTCAGGGTCGTCGGTGGCCAAAACTCGCGCGTTTTTGTCACCGGCGGAATCGACCGTTTATGTCACTTTCGTTCAGCGGTTACAATCAAGCCCTCTGTAAAGCTGTATCCATATCCATATCCCCACCCCCAACCATGAGCATGGTCCTTCATATATTGAGCATGATGGTTTGTCTTATAGTTGAAAATACCAGAAGTAATTTCCGAAATATTGGTAACCGTGTACCCTTCGCCTTCAAGCTCCGAAATAACCTTGGCCAAGTCTTGGCACAGCCTCTTCACGTCAACGCGCCCTTCATAGACGCCGTCTTGAACCCTATTTCCTGTTTTTTTCCGCAGCATCCCAGTCACCTTGTCCTTGTAACGAGGCATCCAGCTTGAGCTGACAAATCGAACCTTTGTTGACATTAGCGTCCCTTATTCACAAAAGAATTTAGCCAATGCCAATCACGGTTTTCAACGCTTAAACTGCCCCGGCGGCACGGCTTAGAGTCTGTTATTCCTGTATATGATTAAAACCATCCAAAATACATTATACTCGAAATACTCGGTGCCTACCGCGAAGTCTTTTGAAATCTGATCACGAGTCACATCAACATTTTCAGCGCAACCGACGACTAGATGGTAACATCCGACAATTGAAAACAGCATGTAATAGGGGGCTATTATAGCAGCACCCCCTGGCGTGAAACCTCGACATGAGCCTTCCATTCGTGCGTCTGGCTGGCCTCTTCGAACCACGCTTCGACGTAGGCCGTTGCTCCACCTGCGTCGATGATGTTGCTCTCCCACAAGAAATGCGACCGGTAGCCGGTTTCGGTAATCGGCAGCGCCGCCCCTTTGGGCGACGCGGTTTTGATTTCGAGGTGGTCGATAGGGCAGTTGTGCCAAGCGGACACGTGCCGGATGTCGATAACGTAGTCTTGCCAGATCAGGCGATGTCCCCAAGTCGTAGTCATGTTACAATCCTCCCGGCGTTTCTGGCCGCGTCGGCGTAGCCGTTCAGGGTCATCTTGGCTGTCCAGTGGCGGTCGCGCTCGATGCCAAGGCCGAACGGGCCACGCACGGATTCAAGCTCGCTGATAGAGACGCTACCAAGCTCGGGATGTCCGAGGTCACAGAGGCCAAAGGCGATGTCCGGGCATTCAGGGTCCAGCTCGGTCAACAGCCAGGTTCCAAGCCCTGACGGGTTGAACAGCTTCACCACGGGCTGGAAGTCGATTTCCTCCGGCGTCCCCCTCACTGGGTCTTGCTTGCGACCGTTGGCGATAAGCCGGTCGTACTGGGCTTTGGTTAGTAGTTTCATCGTTCTTTCCTTTCGTTGTTCGCCCCTCATTGGGCGCGAAACAAAAGGGCAGGCCGCATCAGCGGCGGACGCACAGACCAACACGGGTGGCCATGGCCACTGGCGCGGGCAGGCTCTTGCGAACGCTGCGAGGTTTGCCAATTTGAGCGTTCATGGAAATGAGGGGAACCACGAAAGGTACGATGAGACCGGACAAAGCACGGAACCGGAAAAATCCGCCATCATCCCTACGGCGCTGTGTGGGGGCGCGGGATGATTTCGAAATTTGTCCTAGCTCGTGTGGCGCTTCATCGCCCTCGTAAGAGTCTGCGCGGAAACCCCGAGCTCGTCGGCCAAGCTGCGTATGGTTCGGCCTTCCTCATCATGTGACCGGACGGCCTCGCGCACCTGGTCGTCGGTCAAAGACACTGGCCTGCCGATATGCTTACCCCGTCGCTTCGCCGCTTCCATCCCGGCCTTGGTGCGGTCGCTGATTTGCTCGCGCTCAAACTCGGCAAACACGGCCAACTGGCCATAGAGCATCCGCCCCATGGCTGTCGTCGTGTCGATGCCTTGTGTGATGGCCATGAAATCCACCCCGCGTTTCCGAAGGTCGGCCAAGAGTTGTAACAGGTGAACCGTGGAGCGCCCAAGCCGGTCGAGCTTCCAAACCACCAGGACATCGCCACTCTGCAAGTCTGCCAGTACCTCGCCAAGGCCTTTGCGCGATACCACCGCGCCGGACACTCCATGATCGGCGTAGATAACATCGCACCTGGCGGCGGTCAGAGCATCGAGCTGCAAATCCGCCGTCTGCTCATGGTCAGAGACGCGCATGTAGCCGATTTTCCGGCCGGGTAGTGATGGGTCGATTTCTCCTGCTGGCACCTCTTGAGGATCAGGATTCGTAGCCGGTGAGCAAGGTGGTTTCATGCGAATCGGTGCTTTACAAAAGGGTTCCCTTTTGGTAGCACTGCCAGAAATCCGAGGCGCTGTCACGAAAACCCGGTTTTCCACAGGTTTCCGTGGCGACTTTGTCGCCCCAAACTGTTGATTTGCGCGGGTGCGAAAGGGAAGCCTTTCGATGCCTCGCAATGAGGAGTCCGAAATGGCAATCGTTTCCCTTTCTCGACCGCAGCGAGCTCTGCGCGGAGCCGTTGTGACACTGGTCATGGCCATTCCCCTCATGTCATTGGCGGGCTGCAAGTCAGAAGAAGAGAAGTTTTTGGATGCCGTTGATGCTCTCTGGATAGAGCTGGCCGCCGAAAACGAAACATTCATGGCAGCCGTCAATGCTGACGACGGCCAAGTGGCGGGCCAATCTTTGATTACGGTCGAAGATAAGATGATAGAATTCAGCGACGATTATTTTGAAGGTCATCTTTGTGTGTTGGATAGCCAAAACCAGTTCGTGTGCTTTGAACGTCTCGTCGCGGGCAGCGAAAACCCTGCCACCATCAAATTCATGCAGACCTATCCGAGGGTACAACTAATGGGGTCAATTTTTGAAACGCATTTCCCAGGGTTGAGAACAGCGCTGCGTGAACCACAAGCCGCCACCGCAACCCCGCCAATGCCCGCTTCCGAAATCGACGCAGGGGCACTGCTACCACCACAGAGCTCTGACTAATCAGCTATCACAGCAATTGGAGGACCACGAAATGAGCTATCCGACTTTTAAGGATTCGAACGGCCAGACAATCTCGACTTCGAACGGTCAAACACCCTATGGCACCGGCAGCACAGTGACCATCTACAATTCGAATGGCACAACCCAAAAAGGCACTATACACTCCGGCGGATATGCCGTGCCCAACAAATAATCAGCTCGGTGTGAAGCGTCGCCCGCCGCCTTCCCGCACCTAACCGTGAGCACTTGTCCATGAGACTTCTCAAGCACACCACGCAATTTGCCCTAGTCATCGTGCTGTCCATCGCCTTATTTGCGGGCATACTCTTCTATGGCTTCATGATGTTCTTTGGAGTGATTGGAGGACAGCTCCCAAGCGCCTTGGCCAATGACCCCTACTTCACACCCATCATGTACACTCTAACTGCCGTTTGGGTCGTGAGCGCCATTGGCCTTCTCGGCAAACTCAAGGAAGGTCAGCAGAATAACCGACTTCCCAAAGCACTGACTGGAAGCTTGGCGATATCGACCTTTCTGGGCATCGCTATCCCCCTGTACTACGCGGAATACGTGTTCTTCTGAAAACCACGGGAAGCGCATTATCGTGGCGTGAACTTGCGACCGCCTCCCTTTCGCGGTCTGCTACGCGACCGCTTGGTACGCTCCTGAATACGCTTCCCAGCTCTATCAGCATCTTCCGAGCTTGTGGAGTTTCGAACATGTTCAGCAAAGCTTGATTTGGCTGATTTCCGGCCAGTGTCGTCAGGCTTTTGAGCTCTTGGACGTTCCGGTTCAGGCTTAGGGCGCGGTTTCCTATCGGGTTGTTGCTCTCGTTCCCAAATTTCATCGGATTCCGTCTTAAACCGATTGAGCCGGTCAGCATCCTGCGCCTTCCATTCTCTCAATAGCCGTTCACGCTCCGCCTTCCACGCTTGGGCAGGCTCCTGGCTGGCGGTGCGGACATAGTATCTCTGGTGATTGGCAATCTGCTGACGTTCCAAGTCCTGCTTACGCACCAGGTCCGCGCGGAGCTGCTTGGCAGCGGTGATCGCTGTCAAAAGCGATGCCCCCACGCGGCCGCGGTCGGCCTTATCCATGACAGTACGGATGCGCCCGGTTAGACCAGCATCGAACGCCTTCAGCTCTTCACGATGCCGCTTAAAAACGTCCCGCCAGATTGGTTTGAACATCGTTTTGGTTTCGAGTTTCCGGGTCTCGATCCGATGCTGGCGTTTCCGCCACAAGGCTTCGAGCTGGTCATTTCGAGGATCTTTGGCTTGGCTCTTCTCGTCACGGTATCGCTGCCAATGCGCCTCGCTCTTCGCCTTCTTCCAAGCATAGTAATCCTTGCGGCTGATATACTCGCCCTTACGCCATTGCCCTCGGGCGCGGGCCGCATTGTTCTCAACACGGGTATCGCAAAACACCCGGCCATGTACCTTCTCATAAGCCTCAGCCCATTGGCTAAGTTTGAGGCGGTCTTTTGATGTCACTGCCGCGCGGCCTGTTTGAGGGCAAACGCGGTTCACGATGACATGCACGTGCGGGTGCTCGCGGTCGGTATGAGAAACGATGAGGGCTTGTCGGTCACTCAGCCCTAGGACGGCCAGGGTCTGTTTCGCGGCAGCGATCTGTTCGGCCATGGTGGGGGCTTCGGTCGGGTGCCATGCAAGTGAGTAGGCATAAACCGGCTTTTGCAATTTGCGGCCAGCTTTCAGACCGGCTTCCCGTTTCAGATCATCCGCATGGGCGGCGGTGTCGATCATGTGCGCGACGGCCCGATCCGGGTCGTTGGTGGGCAAGTTCACAGTCTCGGTGAACGCCACGCGCTCGTTCGTGTTCGCCTGCTTGTCGTGCAGGTAATAGAGGGCCGCGCCTTTGAAGCTAGCCCCCGATTTCGCGACCCTCGGAACCATGGTCAAGCCACCTATCGAAAAGCGTATCCAGTTTGGCGACAAGCGCCTCGATGCGGTCGGGCGATGAGATGCCCCCCGCGTTCATTACGTGCGCCATCTGGTTCAAGTTCGAACCAATCCGGCGCAGCTCATTGCGGGTCAAAAAATCGGGTGCGGATGTCTCGGTAACGGTCACGGATTTGTTCAACGCGGCAGCGCGAACGAAGTCCGAAACCGTCATGCCAGCTCGCGCGGCTTTCACCCGAAGGCGGGCAAGATCAACAGGCGACAGGCGAATATTCACCTGCTCTGTGGCCTTCTCGTGCGGCGCTTTTTGTGGCCGTGCCATCGGGTTCCTTCCTTTCCCTAGCTGGGTGTCGGGGGTGGCGTTAGACCCCTGACCGAGGTTTTTGTATAGCAAAAACATATCTCGCTACTCTTAACTTACAAGAGAAGGGTTGGAATCCTGTAGAAAAATCCAAGGTTTTCCACAGAGGGAGATTTTTTCATGACGCATCACGTTCGACCTGACCCGCCATCCGCTTCTTGGATGCCACCCAATGAATTAACTAAGGACCGGTTCGCATTTGGTCGAGGCAAAATTATCCTCGGTCGAGCCAAAGGGCGAACCGTTGCCTTCGATGACAACCGCCATGTCGTCACCGTCGCCGGATCACGGGCAGGCAAGTCAGCCACCTCCCTCATGTCGAACCTGCTCACCTGGGACGGCTCCGCCATTGTCATCGACCCCAAGGGTGAGCTCGCCACCAACACGGCCAAGTGGCGGGCCAAGCTCGGGCAGGATGTTTATATCCTCGATCCGTTCGGGGAAGTCACAGGCGATGCCGCAAAATACCGTGCCAGCTTTAACCCGTTTGATGAGTTGCGCGTCTCACACTCCGACGATGTCGTGGACAGTGCGGCAATGATCGCGGAAGCCCTCATCGTTCAAGGCGAACGCGGTGCGGATCACTGGACGATGTCAGCCAAGAACCTCATTCGGGGTCTGTGCCTTTACGCCCTCCATGCGAAGCCACAGGACGCCTCTCTGCGCGATCTGCGTGAAATCTTAACCTCGCCCCTCACGGAGCCGCCGGACGGCCTCAGCGGCTCTAAAATCGCGTTAGAGCGATACTTCGAATACATGCTCGACGCAGAAGACGGGGTCGCTTACGGCTGGGGGCGGAATAGTACGCTAAGCCTGAAGCCATCGAGGTTTGCTGTTCATACTGCTTGAAACACCAAGCTTAAACCATTTAAGCAATGACGTTTACCAGTTGGCTGCGGTCCGTCGTTGAAGATGTGTCCCAGGTGACTACCGCAACGACGACAGTGACATTCGGTGCGGGTTGTAAAGAACGTATTGTCCATTTTGGTACCAATAGCGTTTGGTAGGACATCCCAAAAGCTGGGCCAGCCGGTGCCGCTGTCGTATTTGGTATCCGAAGAATACAACGCCAGATCACAGCCTCTGCAGTGATACACACCATCCCGCTTCTCATTATTCAGGGGACTGGCGAATTTTCGTTCGGTCTTTTCTTCGCGCATCACCAGATACTCTGCCTCGGTTAACATGGCACGCCATTCGGCTTCTGTACGAGTGATTTCGAAATCACCTGTTGTGGCGTGACCCATGGTGGCGAGTGCAATAGAGCTACTGGTTAGGGCGATAAAGTCGCGGCGTTTCATGATCTTTCCTTTCCTGAATAAATTGGCCCACCTGAGAGGATCAGGCGGGCCTTCTGGTTACCAAAGCCTCCCTGTTACTTCGGCAACAGAACTTTGTTCACCACATGGATGACACCGTTCGACTGGTTCACATCAGAAATCGTAATTTTCCCGGCGTTTCCATTTTCATCGTAGATATAAATATTATTGCCACGCACCTGCGCTGACAGGGCATCTCCAGAGACGGCTTGCATGTGATAGAAACCATCAGCACCGGCGTTACGACGGATCTGATTGGCAGAGATGTCGCCTGCAACGACGTGAGCAGTCAGGATTTTCACCAAAGTATCTTTGTTTTCAGGCTTGAGCAGGGTTTCAACGGTTCCAGCAGGAAGCGCTGCAAAGGCATCGTTGACAGGGGCGAATACCGTAAAGGGACCAGGTGTTTGGAGCGTCTCAACCAGACCAGCAGCCTGCACAGCAGCGACAAGCGTGGTGTGATCAGCGGAGTTAACAGCATTCTCGACGATGTTTTTCGTTTCAAACATTGGCGCGCCGCCTACATCCGGGTTCGCAGCGAAGGCAGAGGTTGCAGTCGACAGGCTCAGGGCCAAAACAATAAGCGTGCGTTTCATTTTGATATTTCCATTTTCGATTTTTTATTGAAGAAAAACCGACGCCCAAGGAAGGTTGAGCGCCGGAAGGTTTGGCGTTTATTACATGGCAGGCAGAAGAACCTTGTCGATCACATGGATCACGCCGTTGGATTGTTTGACATCTGCAATGGTCACGGTGGCTTTGTTGCCCATCTCGTCTTCAATAAAGATCTCATCGCCATCATAGGTGGCTTGCAGTGTGCAGCCGCCGACCGTCGGTACGGGGTGCTTGCCGTTATCGTCATCGACCATACCGCGGATCGCATCTGCCAATGCATTGGTTGCAACCACATGGCAGGTCAGGATTTTGGTCAGCTGGTCTTTGTTCTCTGGTTTAAGCAGGGTTTCAACAGTGCCTTCGGGCAGCGCATCAAATGCTGCGTTGACCGGAGCAAAAACAGTGAACGGGCCTTCGCTTTGCAAAGTCTCCACCAGACCAGCAGCCTGAACAGCGGCCACAAGCGTTGTGTGATCGGCAGAGTTAACGGCGTTTTCAACGATGTTTTTGTCGGCGAACATCGGCGCGCCGCCCACCATCGGGTTCTCGGCGGAATGACTAGCAGCAAAAGCTGCTGAGCAAGTGATCGCAACTACGGCTACGCTGTTGATCAGGGATTTCATCATTTTCTTGTCCTCTCAGTGATGTACAGACGTTGTGTCTGGGTCATGCTAAAAGCCACGGCGTGGCAGAGAGAAAAGTTTCAGCCTGCTTTCGAAAAAGATAAGAAAAATCGTATGGTATTGAATTGTAAGAATAAAAACTCACGAAAAAATAGAATTATCTGGAAGGTGGAGCCACATTCCAGATAATATTCAACGCCTTTGGTTGGTTCACAAGGCCTGGATTGGTCCTGCCGCAAGCACCGCACCTGTTGGCTGACCCGTTGGCGAACCGCCAGTGGGTTCATCGCTAACCGCGAACAGCGCCGCAGTCAGTCGCCCTGCCAGTTCTTGAGGAATTGCAATGCGCCCTTCATTTCCTTCAGGAATTAGACCAAGCGAGATCGGTGCCGTCGCGCCTTCAAGGATGAGCCACATTTCATGCACCCGTCCAGTCGCTGGGGAGCCTTGCGTTCGGCGCACAACCAGTGCGTTGGAAACCGCCGAAAAGGCTGCGACAATTACCAGAGAACGGTCTTCTGTCGCGACTTCTGCAGTATGGGTCGGATTAATTTGCAGGGGATCCTGCAAGAACGGCATCACGAACAGAGCCACTGCGAACGCGACAGCCGCAATACCCCCTGTGCCAAGTAGCCAAGCCCAGATGGTGCTTCGTGAGGTCAGCTCAGGTCCAAAGAGACGCCTATCAATGGCGGACTTTGCCCGTTTCGGCGGCGCGACTTCAGCGACTTCATCGGAAAACACAAAAAAGTGCTCTTCCCATCCGCGCACAAGATCACGGAGCGCAGCATCGTCGCGCAAACGTTCCTTAAAGCTGGCCCGCTCCGTTGGCGACAGCAGATGCAAGGCATATTCTGCCGCCAGAACATCGTCATCCGGGTTATATGTCTGTGCACTGCTCATCGCGTCAAACACTCTCTCAACTTTAGTAAACTCCGGCGCAGCCAAGTGCGCATGGTGTTTACAGGCACCGCATATCGAGCGGCTAAATCTTCGTAGGTCTCCCCCATTATATAGGCACCACGCACCGCGCCTGCTTTGGGATCGTCCAGTTCATCCAAACAATGATCAATCCTGCGCCTGTCCGAAGCGGCCATCACCGATTGTTCCGGCGTGGGGCCTTGATCGGCGATATCTGCGCGTTCGCTAATATCATCATTCGGTGCTTTTCTGGCCCGCAAACGATCTATCGCCAGATTGCGGGTCAGTGTGATTAACCATGTCATCGGGCTATAGCCATTCGCCTTGAAGCGATCCGCACGTTGCCACACGCGGATAAACGCCTCTTGCAAAGCCTCTTCTGCTTCGGCCCGGTTGTTTAAAACACGTAAGCAAACGCCAAAAAGTTTCGCCGAGGTTGCATCATATAGCGCATTAAATGCTTTGCGGTCCCCAAGTCCGACCCGCACAATCCAATCCTCAATGTCATTTATATCAGCCATGGGTATTCAAAACGTCCTGCTATGGATCAACGGTCTGTCGATTCAGCGTTCGATAGACGGTTGGCCGTGACACCGAAAACACCTCTGCGAGGTCACTGATTGAATAATCACCGGTCGCATGCATGCGGGTGAGTTCGCGTTGCTGCCTGTCTGATAGTTTTGGCTGTTTGCCGCGCAGCTTGCCTTTGGCGCGGGCGATGGCCATGCCTTCGCGGGTGCGCATGCGGATCAGATCGGATTCAAACTCAGCAAAAGTGGCAAGGATGTTGAAGAACATCTTTCCCATGGGGTCGGAGGGGTCATAGACCGATGCGCCCAAGGCGAGTTTGACGCCCTTCGTTTCGAGTTGGTCGGCGATAGCACGGGCATCTGGAACGGAGCGGGCCAGCCGGTCGAGCTTTGGAACAACGAGCGTGTCACCTGTCCGCACAGCAGCGATAGCTTGATCAAGGCCGGGGCGGGCGCGGTTGGTGCCGGTTAATCCATGATCAGCGTAGATGCGATCTGGAGCCACGCCCAAAGTTTCGAGCGCCTGTTTTTGAGCTGTGAGGTCTTGGCCGTCGGTCGAGCAGCGGGCGTATCCGATTTTTGTCGCAGTCATGTACAAAGTGTACGAATAAGGGGCCTCTTTTGCAAATCTAATCGTACCAGATATATGAGACACCGAAAGCAGCGGTTTCATGCGGTGCGTCTGTTCGCCTGAACCTGTCCGCTCAGCGTCCGCCTTACGGACGCCGCCGTCAACTCCCATTCAGGAAATCACCTTGCCACGACGACAGATTTTGAATGCCCGCCAACGGGCCGCGCTCTTTGACTTGCCGAGCGATCAAGAAACGCTGCTGCGGCATTACACCTTGGCGGATGATGACATTGAGCACATCCAATCTCGCCGCCGGTCGCACAACCGTTTTGGCTTTGCCCTTCAGCTCTGTGCATTTCGATATCCGGGGCGGCTCTTGGTGCCCGGTGAAATCATCCCGTCAGTGATCGCGGAATTCCTCGCGGCGCAGCTTGGTTCGAACCCCGACGATCTGGCCGATTATGCGCATCGTGCTGAAACCCGCCGCGAACACTTGGCCGACCTGCGCGAAATCTACGGGTACAAGATGTTCACCGGGCGTGGGGCCCGCGACCTCACAGAATGGTTGGCGGGCGAAGCTGAAACAACGCAATCCAACGCCGATCTCGCCCAAAGATTTGTGGATCGCTGCCGCCTGTCCATGATGATTGTGCCTGGGGTCACCACTGTCGAACGGCTTTGCGCGGATGCCTTGGTTGCCGCCGAACGGCGGATCGAGACCCGGATCGTTGATCGGCTCGATGACGATGCAAAGCATAAGCTGGGCGGCTTGCTGTCTGAGTTGATTGACGACCGGATCACCCGTTTGGTCTGGTTGCGCCAGTTTGAGATTGGCTCGAACTCCGCTGATGCTTGTCGTTTGTTGGAACGTTTGGAGCTTTTGCAGGGTCTCAATCTCAGCCCCGGCATCCTCGATGGTATCCCACCTCACCGGGTCACACGCCTCCGCCGCCAAGGCGAACGCTACTTTGCTGACGGCTTGCGTGACATATCCAGTGACCGGCGGCTTGCGATCCTGGCTGTCTGCGTCATCGAATGGGCCGCTGCCATCGCGGACGCCATTGTCGAAACCCACGATAGGATCGTTGGGAAGACTTGGCGAGAAGCCAAGAAGATCTGTGATGCGCAGGTCGATGCTCAGAAGGTGACCATTGAACAGACGCTACGCTCATTCACAGAACTCGGATCAGCGTTGTTGGCTGCAAGGGCAGATGGTTCCGATCTGAATGCCGCTATCGCAGATCACCCAGGATGGGCCGGTTTGGAAAGCCTGATCGCCCAATCCTCTAAGCTGACCGGAGCGCTTGCCGCTGACCCGCTCAGTCACGTCAAACAAGGCTATCGGCGCTTCCGACGATATACGCCGCGTATGCTGCGTGCTCTGGATATTGAAGCCGCGTCTGTCAGCACCCCGCTTTTGCAGGCGGCACAGATTGTGTCTGGGGCAGTTGCTTCAGGTACGCGCCCAACGGGGTTCCTGCGCAGAACTTCGAAATGGCACAGGCATCTGAGCGCGGAACCCGAAGACGATCACCGATTGTGGGAGGTGGCCGTCTTGTTCCATCTGCGTGACGCCTTCCGTTCAGGCGATATCTGGCTCGCGCATTCCAAGCGCTACGCCGACCTCAAACAGGCGCTTGTCCCGGTTGATGCCGCAAAATTGGTGCCGCGACTGACTGTTCCCTTTGATCCTGATACCTGGGTAAGAGACCGAAAAGCGAGAATGGCAGATGGTTTGAAACATCTCGCCAAAGCAGCGCGAAACGGAGCCATCCCCGGCGGCACAATTGAAGATGGCATCTTGCATGTTGATCGTCTGAAACACGACGTACCGCCAGAAGCAGATGAGCTTGTACTTGATCTGTATCGCCGTCTGCCTGATGCGCGCATCACTGACATTCTGATGGATGTGGAAGACGACATCGGATTTGGCGAGGCCTTCACCCATCTCCGCACGGGTGTACCGTGTACAGATAAAATCGGCCTGTTGAATGTCCTTTTGGCTGAAGGCCTGAACCTTGGCTTGAGCAAGATGGCAGAGGCAACCAGCACCCATAATTACTTTCAGCTTTCCCGCATCTCGCGGTGGCATGTCGAAAGCGATGCCATCAATCGCGCTCTGGCCATGGTGGCCAAAGCCCAATCTGACCTGCCAATGGCCCGTTTCTGGGGAACCGGCGTGACTGCATCAAGTGACGGCCAGTTCTTCCCTGCGTCCCGGCAGGGCGAAGCCATGAATCTGATCAACGCAAAATACGGCTCCGAACCAGGCCGCAAAGCCTATACCCACGTCTCCGACCAGTTCGGCCCGTTCGCGACGCAAGACATTCCGGCCACAGTCAGCGAAGCGCCCTACATCCTCGATGGCCTGTTGATGAACGAGGCAGGCAGAAACATCAAAGAGCAATATGCCGATACCGGCGGCTTCACTGATCACGTCTTTGCCGTGACATCACTGCTGTCTTATCGGTTCATCCCACGTATCCGCGATCTCCCATCAAAGCGGCTCTACGTCTTCGATCCTGCGGCCACGCCCCAAAATTTGCGTAACATGATCGGCGGCAAAATCCGCGAAGACCTGATCCGCCAGAACTGGCCAAACATTCTGCGCGCGGTCGCAACAATGGCATCCGGGTCTATCCCACCCAGTCAAATCTTGAAGAAACTGGCATCGTATCCCCGTCAGCATGAGCTGGCCTTGGCTTTGCGAGAAGTCGGGCGTGTTGAGCGGACGCTCTTCATCATCGACTGGCTACTCGATGCGGACATGCAGCGCCGCGCCCAGATCGGCTTGAACAAAGGCGAAGCCCACCACGCTCTGAAAAACGCCCTGCGCATCGGACGCCAGGGCGAAATCCGAGACCGCACCGCTGAAGGCCAACACTACCGCATGGCAGGGCTGAACCTGCTGGCTGCACTCGTCATTTACTGGAATACAAAACAACTTGGCCTCGCCGTCGCGGCCCGAATGAAAGAAGGTAAAGACAGCCCAGACGCGCTGCTCTCGCACATCTCACCCCTCGGATGGGCGCATATCCTGCTCACCGGCGAGTACAGGTGGCGAAAAGCGCGCCAATAAACCCTTAGCGTACTATTCCGCCCCCAGCCGTAAGCGACCCCAAGACGCTTTCGGCGGCGTGGTGTCCGGCGTTGGCGGCTCCATGCTTGGCAAACACGAAGAGGAACGAAGCGCGGTCATATCGACCGCCATCGAACAAACCGCCTTTCTCGACTCGCCCCCGATGCGCCGCCATTTGGCTGCGCGGGGGCTCCCCTCCCTTCGAGTGCTCAAACATAAACCCACGACGATTTTCCTCGTGCTTCCGGCCTCGAAAATGGCGACGCATTTTCGGTGGCTGCGCCTTGTCATCACGCAAGCCATGGCCGCGCTCGAAGGCGAGAAGAACAAGACGGGCCGCGATGTGCTCTTCATTCTCGAAGAGTTTCCGACGCTCGGATACATGCGCCAGGTTGAGGCGGCGGCGGGCCTTATGGCCGGGTACAACGTCAAGCTTTGGACGGTCATGCAAGACCTCTCCCAAATCCAAGCTCTCTATCCCAAGTCCTGGGAAACCTTCCTTGGCAATGCGGGCATTGTCGAAGCCTTTGGCAACACGGATTCCGTCACCCTCGAATATCTCTCCAAGCGGCTTGGCACGACCTGGGCCGTGCAGCGCCAGCCCGAAAACCTGACCTTGCAAGCCAAAGCCTCCGGCCAGCCCCATGAGCGCGAACAAATAATCTCCGTGCCGCTCATGGCCTCTTACGAGATTGCCCAGGCTTTTGCCCGCGACAAGGGCAACAAGCTGGTCATGGTTGCCGGTGAAAAGCCTTTCGCCCTGAAACGTATTTTTTGGAAGGACATGATCCGTGGCAGAACTTAACTTAAAAACCGAATGGATAGCCGAAGACGTTGTGAAAGTCTCTTGGAACGACGCCTGGCATATAGGTCAAAGCGAAACCGCCGGGGGTGCTGCGTTGATAGGGGTGCTCGCAATTTTTGGGGTCGGAGTATTTTTCGCACTTAATGGCGCAATGCTCGTGTTATTGCTTTCCGTCATCCTCTGCTTTGGTTTGGCAATTTTCCTGTCTACCCACTCGTTCACCTTCGTGAACTCTCTCGCTGTGGACTTGGACGGATTGCACCAAGACGAGTGCTTCTTCCCGCTCGATGACATCAGCCGCATTGAATACAGCCCGAAATCCCAATGGACTGGCAATCAGCCCCAAGCAGGCAAGAAAGACCCGACACAAATTCGCCTATGGCTGCACGACCACGCGAGCTTTGTTCTCAGTGAGAACAACTGGGAAACACAAGTGAACCACCGCATCCGCCATGCAATCGAAGCGGCCATCAATGACATCAGGAAGATGGACAACGAAGACCGGCGTTTCGAAGAACACGGCACCGAAAATCAATACGGGATACCAGACTATTGAGCCGAATTCGGGATATGGTGATCGCCCTAGCGGGCAATCACATGACTTACCCTGCGAGGGGGAGGAAATCCCCCTCGCGCTCCCCCTCCGCTCGCCGCGTGGCAGACCCCGAAAGACAAAGTCCTTTCGGGGTGCTGGAATACGCTGTGGACGGTCATGTGTCGGCATCAAGTAAAATAGCCCTGCCGTGGCTCGGCTTCGCCTGCGCCCGCACCACCAGGGCGATTTTCCATGACACCGCCCCCTGCCCTAACACGATAAAGGAATGAAATTTGGCAAAAGAATTTGATGAAGAGGGATTCAATCATCCCACGGTCAAGCACGTCACGGATATGGTCCATGACCTTCTAAACGGTGCAGATGGTGGAATTATTGGTGGCGATAGGGACCGCGACACCATGCGCGTGTGTTTCGATATTCCAAAAGCCTGGATTTTGTTCGCGGCTTGGAAAACCATGACCCGGCGTGATGCGGATACCGGCAAGTTGGAACACTGGGCGGTCGAGCAACACGAACTCGACGATGAGGCCGTCTGGGACTTCATGCGGCGGCAGGTCCGTCCATATCTCTATCGCCTCCTGGACAACGAAATGCACGCCAGCTTGCACCATGTTTGTCATGGCATGGATGGAATGTTTTGGGCCGGTGAAGACGATGCCCCTGACGAACCGGAAGATCCGAAAAGCCCTTTTTAAGCAAACGCGGGGTAGCCCCCTGCCCTAGTTGGAGACCCAATCATGAAAGAATCTGATCTCGAACCCTTCCGCGACCTTGTGAGCGAAATCCAACGCGCCCGGCTGCGGGCGTTCTTCGGCGGTGATGAGGCTGGCAATCCCGTCGATCAGGAACCAACCGTAGACACCCTTTTGGGTGAGCTTTTCTATCTCCATTTGTGCGCACGCAAAGCCTATGACGATCTGGCGGCCAAGGTCGATGGCGCTCGGTCATATGGCGAAACCATCGAACCTGGCGCACCATCATGAAGGAAACAGGCACCGCCATGCGCGAATGCCCGGTCTGTGATGGGTCGGGCATGATGCCGGATGCTCTTTGCGAAGTGCTCCACAAGCCTGCGCTCAAAGGCACGGTGCAATGCTGGACTTGTTACGGCGAAGGAAGGGTCGAGCAAGATCGTACCATCGACCGGGTTTGGACCTGGCACAAAGACGATGAGGCATGACCAGTTTAGACCAGGACAAGATGGCACGGCTGCGCGATTGCGCTGTGGCGGCTGTGGATGAGTACAAGCTGAACCTGCCCCTCCGGCATATCATCGAGCTCGGCAACAAACCCTTGGGGCGCAGAAGTTGGAAGCTGACAACTCACGAGATGGATGTGTTTGCCATTCCGATGGATCAAATCCACGCCTTACTCATCGCCTATGCCGCGTTTGGGAATTACATCGGCAAGCGATGTCCCGATCATATCCCCCAGGATGAGTTTCGCGGCCTGTTGGTTTGGTTGCGTCATCACCGGTATGGGCCTGTCGATGCCATTGCTCCGGCCAAGGCAGATGTCTCGGAATTTTGCTGGCTGGCTGAAACGGTGTTTGGTCTCTGCCCTGAGCTGGCGCTTCGGTATTTTCAAAAGCGAGAACTGAACCTGGCTTCTGTCCAAGGTCTCGTATCCTAGCACCCCCCTGGTAAACCCTTACGGACGGATGCCACCTGCCTCGGTGCCGTGTTCTTCGGAGCCGTCATCGCCTGAACCGATACTAGAGGGGTTTGATGGTTCTGGAGCAAGGGCGCGTAGCGGGAGCGGACCCACGCGCAAGAGCTCGTCTCTGAGCATGGGGAGCACCCACCCCTTGCTTCATGGTTCTCAAAGCACTCATCGGTCACATATGGCGATGTGGCCTCGATGGTCATGGCTCGCCGCAGTTGTTCTTTGGTGAGTTGGAAGCTGAATTCTGTGTGTGAAGACACGAAACATAGTGCACAAATGTGGGTTTGTGGGATTTCCTGTTTTAAGCTAGGGGGAGTTAAATAGAGTTATAATAGAGTTACGCTGTGGATTTCGACTCGTAACGCACTGAAAAAAAACGCGTTTTGGAATCGGTCGGTGTGTGAAATGACGAAAGATGGTGTGTGAAATGACGAAAGATGGTGTGTGAAATGACGAAAGATGGTGTGTGAAATGACGAATCCACCTAAAAGTTATCCACAGGCCATTCGGTGTGTGAAATGACGAGTCTTGACGAGTGGTGTGTGAAATGACGATAGTAGCTCATGGTGTGTGAAATGACGAATCTAGAGCTGACTGTGTGGTGTGTGAA
>NZ_CP010687.1 GCF_002407245.1 Phaeobacter piscinae
ATGGCGTTGTTACCTGATAGACATCCTCAAAAAGACTTCTTCATCCTCGATATTTCCGATGTCGTGGCGAAGGATGACATGGCTTCGATGGAGCACCCCCTGTTCTCTCTCGCCACCAAACCAGACATGCGCCATCTGGTGTACAAAAGCGGGACCAACAAGCTTGAGATCATTCCCTCGGGCAAGGGCCTGCCCACGATCTTCGACAAGGACATCCTGATCTTCTGCATCAGCCAGCTGATGGACATGAAGAACCGGGGCGAGAAGATCGGAAAACGCGTCCGCTTCTCAGCTCGTGAATTGCTGATCGCTACCAACCGGCCAACGAACAACCTGGGCTACAACCGCCTTGAACATGCATTTCAGCGCCTGCGCGGCACCACCTTCACCACCAACATTGCTACGGGAAACAAGATCGAAACCCGCATTTTCGGCTTGATCGACGAGGGTGGTTTTGTCCGCACAGCCGACGAACGTTTCCGCCTCGACTATTGCGAAATTGTTCTCTCTGACTGGCTAATGCGCGCGATCGAGGCCAACGAGGTCGTAACAATCTCGAACGACTATTTCCGCCTGCGCCGCCCGCTGGAACGCCGCCTGTATGAGATCGGCCGCAAGCATTGCGGGGGCCAGCCGAAATGGCAGATCGGCCTCGCCAAGCTCCAGGAAAAGACCGGCAGCAATGCCCCCTTGAAGAAATTCCGGTTGAACATCCGCCAAATCATCGAGGATGATCACACGCCGTTCTATCGTATGGAGCTGACCCCGGATGACCTGGTGATCTTCCGCCCGCGCGCGCCTCAGAGCGATCTTTTGCCTGGTATCAGACTGCCAGAGTGGGCAGAGGAAAAGGCAAGGAAAATCGCCAGAGAAAAGGCTCGGGACTACTATGCTCTACGCTCTGACTGGTTGGCGTTTGCCAACTCTGAAGCCGCCAAGGGCAACCCGCCCAAGAACGCAGGTGCAGCTTTCGTAGCCTACTGCAAGAAGCAGGATAGCTTACGCGCATAGAAGGCTTCTTTTCGAAGCTGACAATTTCTCATATCCAATACCCAGTGCTGGTCCGCGGTTTAAACGCTTCTTAAACGAAATTACCGCATAGAGAGAGCGGAGCGTATATTCCTTCCCTCAAGCTCAATGACTAGGCAAAATACCATGGGCACTCCTCCGGGGGTTCCCACTTTCTTTTTCAGGGATCGCCGAAGCGAATTTTCGTAAAGTACCGAAAATTGAAAGCCACGAATACCTCTTCAACATTGAAGGTTTACCAGTTTACTTTGAGGAGCCCTGCATCTTCCTTATGCAGGGTGAGAGCAACCCGCGTTTAACAAGTGACTTTTTTGGTACTGCGGGTTGCTCCGCTCCCTAGACAGGCTTGCGTGTATGGCAGACTGCCATGCCTTCGAGGCTGTTCCAGAACAGCCTTTTAAACCGCAAGCGCCTTGGCTAAATTAGAGAGATGGACACGCTGTTTTTGCGGAATCTTATAATAGATCCTGACAAGGTCCACAGCTTCCTTGGCTAAGGCAACATCAGAAGTGATGTTCGTGTCAGCAGGAATGTCTTTTGAATCGGCTAAACCTTCAAAGAAATGTACTACGTCCACACCAAGAGCGCCTGCAATCTCCCAAAGCCGGGAAGCGCTGACCCTGTTTGCACCTGTTTCGTACTTCTGGATTTGCTGGAACCTGATGCCGACCTTGGACGCCAGATCCTGTTGGCTTTCTCCGACAAGCCAACGCCGGTTACGAATTCGTCTGCCTACGTGAATGTCAACGGGGTGCGGCATGAGGCGGATCCCTAGTGTACAACTTATGGCAAATTTATGCCCTCAGAAAACGCAACCCACAAGGCTCTACAATCATCCGCCGGAACACAAAACATCTCGAAATTTTTGCCGCACAGCGCAGGCATGCTAGATTATCCGCTTGCAACCTATTGATGATCAGTCGGCGGGGCAGCTCAGGTCTTTTGGGAGGCGAATTGTTTTGAACAAAAGATGCACGAGATACAACGAACGAGGCTTAGCGACAGTGATCCGGAGCTATGCTAGCTTAGGGCAGACAGGTCAACCAGATTGGATTGCTGACAAGGATCGTAAGCTGGGCAGAAATAGACAACTCTTCTGGTGCTCGCCTCGGCGTTCATCACCATCCAAATCACTGGCGATTTGCTGCGTGCTGCGGTGCATCAACGGATTGCATCTCATATGAATGGCGGCATCCTTGAAGCCGTAAGGGCCGAAATTCACCGGAACCTGTCCGATGCTGTATACTTGGAAGAACGAAAAGACACGCTGCTACAGAGCGGTGAGTTCTTAGAACACGAGCTGGACGAAATCATTACTTCTTGCAGAGACAAGGCTGCCAGGCTGGGGTCGCTTACGGCTGGGGGCGGAATAGTACGCTAAGGGTTTATTGGCGCGCTTTTCGCCACCTGTACTCGCCGGTGAGCAGGATATGCGCCCATCCGAGGGGTGAGATGTGCGAGAGCAGCGCGTCTGGGCTGTCTTTACCTTCTTTCATTCGGGCCGCGACGGCGAGGCCAAGTTGTTTTGTATTCCAGTAAATGACGAGTGCAGCCAGCAGGTTCAGCCCTGCCATGCGGTAGTGTTGGCCTTCAGCGGTGCGGTCTCGGATTTCGCCCTGGCGTCCGATGCGCAGGGCGTTTTTCAGAGCGTGGTGGGCTTCGCCTTTGTTCAAGCCGATCTGGGCGCGGCGCTGCATGTCCGCATCGAGTAGCCAGTCGATGATGAAGAGCGTCCGCTCAACACGCCCGACTTCTCGCAAAGCCAAGGCCAGCTCATGCTGACGGGGATACGATGCCAGTTTCTTCAAGATTTGACTGGGTGGGATAGACCCGGATGCCATTGTTGCGACCGCGCGCAGAATGTTTGGCCAGTTCTGGCGGATCAGGTCTTCGCGGATTTTGCCGCCGATCATGTTACGCAAATTTTGGGGCGTGGCCGCAGGATCGAAGACGTAGAGCCGCTTTGATGGGAGATCGCGGATACGTGGGATGAACCGATAAGACAGCAGTGATGTCACGGCAAAGACGTGATCAGTGAAGCCGCCGGTATCGGCATATTGCTCTTTGATGTTTCTGCCTGCCTCGTTCATCAACAGGCCATCGAGGATGTAGGGCGCTTCGCTGACTGTGGCCGGAATGTCTTGCGTCGCGAACGGGCCGAACTGGTCGGAGACGTGGGTATAGGCTTTGCGGCCTGGTTCGGAGCCGTATTTTGCGTTGATCAGATTCATGGCTTCGCCCTGCCGGGACGCAGGGAAGAACTGGCCGTCACTTGATGCAGTCACGCCGGTTCCCCAGAAACGGGCCATTGGCAGGTCAGATTGGGCTTTGGCCACCATGGCCAGAGCGCGATTGATGGCATCGCTTTCGACATGCCACCGCGAGATGCGGGAAAGCTGAAAGTAATTATGGGTGCTGGTTGCCTCTGCCATCTTGCTCAAGCCAAGGTTCAGGCCTTCAGCCAAAAGGACATTCAACAGGCCGATTTTATCTGTACACGGTACACCCGTGCGGAGATGGGTGAAGGCCTCGCCAAATCCGATGTCGTCTTCCACATCCATCAGAATGTCAGTGATGCGCGCATCAGGCAGACGGCGATACAGATCAAGTACAAGCTCATCTGCTTCTGGCGGTACGTCGTGTTTCAGACGATCAACATGCAAGATGCCATCTTCAATTGTGCCGCCGGGGATGGCTCCGTTTCGCGCTGCTTTGGCGAGATGTTTCAAACCATCTGCCATTCTCGCTTTTCGGTCTCTTACCCAGGTATCAGGATCAAAGGGAACAGTCAGTCGCGGCACCAATTTTGCGGCATCAACCGGGACAAGCGCCTGTTTGAGGTCGGCGTAGCGCTTGGAATGCGCGAGCCAGATATCGCCTGAACGGAAGGCGTCACGCAGATGGAACAAGACGGCCACCTCCCACAATCGGTGATCGTCTTCGGGTTCCGCGCTCAGATGCCTGTGCCATTTCGAAGTTCTGCGCAGGAACCCCGTTGGGCGCGTACCTGAAGCAACTGCCCCAGACACAATCTGTGCCGCCTGCAAAAGCGGGGTGCTGACAGACGCGGCTTCAATATCCAGAGCACGCAGCATACGCGGCGTATATCGTCGGAAGCGCCGATAGCCTTGTTTGACGTGACTGAGCGGGTCAGCGGCAAGCGCTCCGGTCAGCTTAGAGGATTGGGCGATCAGGCTTTCCAAACCGGCCCATCCTGGGTGATCTGCGATAGCGGCATTCAGATCGGAACCATCTGCCCTTGCAGCCAACAACGCTGATCCGAGTTCTGTGAATGAGCGTAGCGTCTGTTCAATGGTCACCTTCTGAGCATCGACCTGCGCATCACAGATCTTCTTGGCTTCTCGCCAAGTCTTCCCAACGATCCTATCGTGGGTTTCGACAATGGCGTCCGCGATGGCAGCGGCCCATTCGATGACGCAGACAGCCAGGATCGCAAGCCGCCGGTCACTGGATATGTCACGCAAGCCGTCAGCAAAGTAGCGTTCGCCTTGGCGGCGGAGGCGTGTGACCCGGTGAGGTGGGATACCATCGAGGATGCCGGGGCTGAGATTGAGACCCTGCAAAAGCTCCAAACGTTCCAACAAACGACAAGCATCAGCGGAGTTCGAGCCAATCTCAAACTGGCGCAACCAGACCAAACGGGTGATCCGGTCGTCAATCAACTCAGACAGCAAGCCGCCCAGCTTATGCTTTGCATCGTCATCGAGCCGATCAACGATCCGGGTCTCGATCCGCCGTTCGGCGGCAACCAAGGCATCCGCGCAAAGCCGTTCGACAGTGGTGACCCCAGGCACAATCATCATGGACAGGCGGCAGCGATCCACAAATCTTTGGGCGAGATCGGCGTTGGATTGCGTTGTTTCAGCTTCGCCCGCCAACCATTCTGTGAGGTCGCGGGCCCCACGCCCGGTGAACATCTTGTACCCGTAGATTTCGCGCAGGTCGGCCAAGTGTTCGCGGCGGGTTTCAGCACGATGCGCATAATCGGCCAGATCGTCGGGGTTCGAACCAAGCTGCGCCGCGAGGAATTCCGCGATCACTGACGGGATGATTTCACCGGGCACCAAGAGCCGCCCCGGATATCGAAATGCACAGAGCTGAAGGGCAAAGCCAAAACGGTTGTGCGACCGGCGGCGAGATTGGATGTGCTCAATGTCATCATCCGCCAAGGTGTAATGCCGCAGCAGCGTTTCTTGATCGCTCGGCAAGTCAAAGAGCGCGGCCCGTTGGCGGGCATTCAAAATCTGTCGTCGTGGCAAGGTGATTTCCTGAATGGGAGTTGACGGCGGCGTCCGTAAGGCGGACGCTGAGCGGACAGGTTCAGGCGAACAGACGCACCGCATGAAACCGCTGCTTTCGGTGTCTCATATATCTGGTACGATTAGATTTGCAAAAGAGGCCCCTTATTCGTACACTTTGTACATGACTGCGACAAAAATCGGATACGCCCGCTGCTCGACCGACGGCCAAGACCTCACAGCTCAAAAACAGGCGCTCGAAACTTTGGGCGTGGCTCCAGATCGCATCTACGCTGATCATGGATTAACCGGCACCAACCGCGCCCGCCCCGGCCTTGATCAAGCTATCGCTGCTGTGCGGACAGGTGACACGCTCGTTGTTCCAAAGCTCGACCGGCTGGCCCGCTCCGTTCCAGATGCCCGTGCTATCGCCGACCAACTCGAAACGAAGGGCGTCAAACTCGCCTTGGGCGCATCGGTCTATGACCCCTCCGACCCCATGGGAAAGATGTTCTTCAACATCCTTGCCACTTTTGCTGAGTTTGAATCCGATCTGATCCGCATGCGCACCCGCGAAGGCATGGCCATCGCCCGCGCCAAAGGCAAGCTGCGCGGCAAACAGCCAAAACTATCAGACAGGCAGCAACGCGAACTCACCCGCATGCATGCGACCGGTGATTATTCAATCAGTGACCTCGCAGAGGTGTTTTCGGTGTCACGGCCAACCGTCTATCGAACGCTGAATCGACAGACCGTTGATCCATAGCAGGACGTTTTGAATACCCATGGCTGATATAAATGACATTGAGGATTGGATTGTGCGGGTCGGACTTGGGGACCGCAAAGCATTTAATGCGCTATATGATGCAACCTCGGCGAAACTTTTTGGCGTTTGCTTACGTGTTTTAAACAACCGGGCCGAAGCAGAAGAGGCTTTGCAAGAGGCGTTTATCCGCGTGTGGCAACGTGCGGATCGCTTCAAGGCGAATGGCTATAGCCCGATGACATGGTTAATCACACTGACCCGCAATCTGGCGATAGATCGTTTGCGGGCCAGAAAAGCACCGAATGATGATATTAGCGAACGCGCAGATATCGCCGATCAAGGCCCCACGCCGGAACAATCGGTGATGGCCGCTTCGGACAGGCGCAGGATTGATCATTGTTTGGATGAACTGGACGATCCCAAAGCAGGCGCGGTGCGTGGTGCCTATATAATGGGGGAGACCTACGAAGATTTAGCCGCTCGATATGCGGTGCCTGTAAACACCATGCGCACTTGGCTGCGCCGGAGTTTACTAAAGTTGAGAGAGTGTTTGACGCGATGAGCAGTGCACAGACATATAACCCGGATGACGATGTTCTGGCGGCAGAATATGCCTTGCATCTGCTGTCGCCAACGGAGCGGGCCAGCTTTAAGGAACGTTTGCGCGACGATGCTGCGCTCCGTGATCTTGTGCGCGGATGGGAAGAGCACTTTTTTGTGTTTTCCGATGAAGTCGCTGAAGTCGCGCCGCCGAAACGGGCAAAGTCCGCCATTGATAGGCGTCTCTTTGGACCTGAGCTGACCTCACGAAGCACCATCTGGGCTTGGCTACTTGGCACAGGGGGTATTGCGGCTGTCGCGTTCGCAGTGGCTCTGTTCGTGATGCCGTTCTTGCAGGATCCCCTGCAAATTAATCCGACCCATACTGCAGAAGTCGCGACAGAAGACCGTTCTCTGGTAATTGTCGCAGCCTTTTCGGCGGTTTCCAACGCACTGGTTGTGCGCCGAACGCAAGGCTCCCCAGCGACTGGACGGGTGCATGAAATGTGGCTCATCCTTGAAGGCGCGACGGCACCGATCTCGCTTGGTCTAATTCCTGAAGGAAATGAAGGGCGCATTGCAATTCCTCAAGAACTGGCAGGGCGACTGACTGCGGCGCTGTTCGCGGTTAGCGATGAACCCACTGGCGGTTCGCCAACGGGTCAGCCAACAGGTGCGGTGCTTGCGGCAGGACCAATCCAGGCCTTGTGAACCAACCAAAGGCGTTGAATATTATCTGGAATGTGGCTCCACCTTCCAGATAATTCTATTTTTTCGTGAGTTTTTATTCTTACAATTCAATACCATACGATTTTTCTTATCTTTTTCGAAAGCAGGCTGAAACTTTTCTCTCTGCCACGCCGTGGCTTTTAGCATGACCCAGACACAACGTCTGTACATCACTGAGAGGACAAGAAAATGATGAAATCCCTGATCAACAGCGTAGCCGTAGTTGCGATCACTTGCTCAGCAGCTTTTGCTGCTAGTCATTCCGCCGAGAACCCGATGGTGGGCGGCGCGCCGATGTTCGCCGACAAAAACATCGTTGAAAACGCCGTTAACTCTGCCGATCACACAACGCTTGTGGCCGCTGTTCAGGCTGCTGGTCTGGTGGAGACTTTGCAAAGCGAAGGCCCGTTCACTGTTTTTGCTCCGGTCAACGCAGCATTTGATGCGCTGCCCGAAGGCACTGTTGAAACCCTGCTTAAACCAGAGAACAAAGACCAGCTGACCAAAATCCTGACCTGCCATGTGGTTGCAACCAATGCATTGGCAGATGCGATCCGCGGTATGGTCGATGACGATAACGGCAAGCACCCCGTACCGACGGTCGGCGGCTGCACACTGCAAGCCACCTATGATGGCGATGAGATCTTTATTGAAGACGAGATGGGCAACAAAGCCACCGTGACCATTGCAGATGTCAAACAATCCAACGGCGTGATCCATGTGATCGACAAGGTTCTTCTGCCTGCCATGTAATAAACGCCAAACCTTCCGGCGCTCAACCTTCCTTGGGCGTCGGTTTTTCTTCAATAAAAAATCGAAAATGGAAATATCAAAATGAAACGCACGCTTATTGTTTTGGCCCTGAGCCTGTCGACTGCAACCTCTGCCTTCGCTGCGAACCCGGATGTAGGCGGCGCGCCAATGTTTGAAACGAAAAACATCGTCGAGAATGCTGTTAACTCCGCTGATCACACCACGCTTGTCGCTGCTGTGCAGGCTGCTGGTCTGGTTGAGACGCTCCAAACACCTGGTCCCTTTACGGTATTCGCCCCTGTCAACGATGCCTTTGCAGCGCTTCCTGCTGGAACCGTTGAAACCCTGCTCAAGCCTGAAAACAAAGATACTTTGGTGAAATCCTGACTGCTCACGTCGTTGCAGGCGACATCTCTGCCAATCAGATCCGTCGTAACGCCGGTGCTGATGGTTTCTATCACATGCAAGCCGTCTCTGGAGATGCCCTGTCAGCGCAGGTGCGTGGCAATAATATTTATATCTACGATGAAAATGGAAACGCCGGGAAAATTACGATTTCTGATGTGAACCAGTCGAACGGTGTCATCCATGTGGTGAACAAAGTTCTGTTGCCGAAGTAACAGGGAGGCTTTGGTAACCAGAAGGCCCGCCTGATCCTCTCAGGTGGGCCAATTTATTCAGGAAAGGAAAGATCATGAAACGCCGCGACTTTATCGCCCTAACCAGTAGCTCTATTGCACTCGCCACCATGGGTCACGCCACAACAGGTGATTTCGAAATCACTCGTACAGAAGCCGAATGGCGTGCCATGTTAACCGAGGCAGAGTATCTGGTGATGCGCGAAGAAAAGACCGAACGAAAATTCGCCAGTCCCCTGAATAATGAGAAGCGGGATGGTGTGTATCACTGCAGAGGCTGTGATCTGGCGTTGTATTCTTCGGATACCAAATACGACAGCGGCACCGGCTGGCCCAGCTTTTGGGATGTCCTACCAAACGCTATTGGTACCAAAATGGACAATACGTTCTTTACAACCCGCACCGAATGTCACTGTCGTCGTTGCGGTAGTCACCTGGGACACATCTTCAACGACGGACCGCAGCCAACTGGTAAACGTCATTGCTTAAATGGTTTAAGCTTGGTGTTTCAAGCAGTATGAACAGCAAACCTCGATGGCTTCAGGCTTAGCGTACTATTCCGCCCCCAGCCGTAAGCGACCCCAGGCTGCAAGAAATTCTGGACAACTGCTCATCACGCGATGCTGCAATCTCACCTCCTGATGAAGGCCCTGTCGGTACCAATTAGCGAATCCCAGCTGATGAGTGTTAGCATCTTCTCAGCCTTGAAAAGACACGGCACCCTTGCGGGAACCTTCGATGATGCCGCCTCCAGCGAATTAACATCTGATCAACACATCACGCCTATAACGGGATCATTCGCGCCGTCATTCTCCTAGGTCGCGGGTTCTAGGTATTTTTTAGGCGATGGGCGCTACAAGGTGCCTGCAAATAGATAAAATAAGTTCAAAAGAGAGGTAAGGCAGCATGGGAAGCCCGAGTTCTCATTTTCGAACGGTGGTTCCGTCAGAACCACGTCTCCGACAAGAGTTGTCTTGCGCCATTAAACTCTCAGACGGAGAGTTGGAGGCGACGCTTTACAACATCAGCTACGGCGGTTTTGCAGTACGCCTGCCTGAAGCGCAGAACGCCTTTGAACTGACCAAGCTGAAATTTGTTACCATCGCAGATATTGGCGAGTTTGCCGTTTGGGTCCGCTGGCGTAGGGCGACATGCCTCGGCTTTAAGTTCCAAAGCAAACGTGACGCCCGGGCATTACTTGACGCCTATTTTTCCAAAATCGGCGAATATCCGATCTGATCCACCGTGCGCGGCTCATACTAGGGCAACTAACTGGCACCCGCTTCTCTGGTAGCGCAGAAGAAATGCCAGCTGCGCCAGAACCTAAATCTGGCGTAGTTGCTTATGGGGCGGTTATGGACAAGGCCCCTGAGAGCGTCAGAGCGCTCTCAGGGCGCAGCATGTTTTTCACCACAGCCTCGAACCAAGCCGCTTTCCATGCTGTTGAAAACGAACAAGACAGCTATTCTCAAGTCAGCTTCCGGACTGACGTTCAACGGCCGACCAGCCGTGCCCAAAGGCCGCGCTTCACCCGAACGCCAGATTTATCCCTCTGATCTGTCAGAAGCGCATTCAGGCGCACCCGTTCAGCCTCAGCTCCGTCCAGGCGAGTGCGCAAATCCTCGATCTGATCGACGAGCTGGCCGCGCTCCCTGTCTCGCTCGGCGGCCATGGCGCCGATCTGCTCCCGAAGCATCTTAACTTCAACCTCTAACGCACCGGCTTCGCTTGGTTTTGTCGCCTTTATTGGTGGTGGGGAAACGGTTTTACTGTGTGGTTCTTCCTGTGGTTTCCTGAAAACACGGTCAAGCTCTGCCTCGTCAATCTCCCAATGCCCTTGCGCGTTCTTCTCGCCCGATAGTTTTGCGTTTAAGTCGTTGCTTTTAAGTCGTTCCAAGAGGGTTTTCTTAGCAACACCCGCATACTTCGCCGCTTGATTCAAAGATAGTTTTGCCATGGTTTCTGCTCGCCTTCACCGGTGGTGGGGAAACGGTTTTCACCCTTGTTTTCCACCAGTTTACAGAAAACCACCAAAGCGGGGAAGCTCTGGGGCTACGAGCCGAAAAGGCAGCTTGCATGCATCTCAATTGAGATACATAATGCCATCGAGAACAGGAGGACATACCATGCCCGCCCAAACCTCGATGCTCCACGTTCGCGTGGACGACCGCCTCAAGGCGCAAGCGGCCGACGCTCTGTCCGGTGTCGGCCTGACGCTTTCGGATGCCGTGCGCATCCTGCTGACCCGCGTTGCCGCCGAGGGCGGTCTGCCGGCCGGCCTGACCGCAGATCCGGATGCCTATGACACCTGGTTCCGTGCCAAGGTGCAGGAGGCGCTGGTCGACCCCCGCCCGGCCACTCCGCACGACCAGGTGATGCAGGATGCCCGCGCTCTGATCGACGGGAAGCGCCGTGCCTGAACTCGAGTGGAAGGCTCCGGCGGTCGCCGACCTGATGGCGATTGTTGACTACATCTCAGACGACAACCCGGAAGCAGCCCTTGCCCTGGTGGAAGAAATCCAGAGCAAGGTGGCGCAGCTCCCGGCTCACCCGAAACGCTGCCGCCCTGGCCGGGTAGAAAGCACCCGGGAGCTGGTGGTCCGGCCAAACTACATCGTGATCTATGCCGAAACCGCAGCGGCGGTGACGGTGCTGCGCGTGCTCCACGCCGCGCAAATGTGGCCCTAGCCAGATCGGGAAACAAATGCCTCACGACCGCCACGAGAATGCTCCCTCTGATTGCTCGTCCCGCTTCGACTGCGGGAATTACGAGGTCAGCTCCGAGACCCTGACCGATGCGGAAATCTGGGAACGGACGCCGCCAACGCGCCGGCATCTGCTGCCGCCGGATTTTGCGGAACGGTTCGGCGCCCCTTCAAATCCCTGACTGACATCGCCCGCCATCAGGCAGGGGAAGGCAGGGATTTGTCGCCCGCTTGGCGGGCGAACAGCAGGAGGTCCAGGAGGGCGCAGCACCTCCGGCCCATGGCAATTAGCGGAGCGGCTCGGAGAGAATTGCCTAGTGGGTTGTCATTTAAAATGACAATTCAGTCGCTCTCCGCTATCACTGCCCCATGTTCAAGGCAGCCATCCGCGTCAACAAGCTCACCACCATCGCCCAGCTTCGCGGGGCGTCCCTCCATGCGCAGCGCCACGACGAGACCGGCAAGGCGCGGGTCCGGGACGATGCGGAACCTGGTTTCGGCCTCGCCTGGTCGAAGGCCGCGAACGACCGCGACTATCTCGCCGCCTTCAAAGCCCACAAGACCGAGCTGGGGGCCGGCGAACGGAAGGGCGCGCCGCTCTGCTTGCAGGCCATCTGCGTGGTCTCCCCGGAATGGGTGGAAAAGGTCGGCAACCTGCATGACCCCGACAACCCGCGTAACCGCCAGCTCTTCGACCAGGCGAAGGCATGGGCTGAGGGCTGGGGCGGCAAAGGATCGGTGATCGCCACCCGCCTCGATCTCGATGAGAAGGGCGGGGCTGTGGTCGATGTGCTGGTCTCCCCGGTCCGGGAAAGCCGGGGCAAGCCGGTGATCTCGACCAACAAGGCGCTGCGCGAGCTGAAGGAGGCCACGGGCGAGCGGAACGAATACTCCGCCTTGCAGACGTCCTGGGCCGATTGGTGCCGCGAGCATCTGGACCCTGAAATCGTGCGCGGCACCCGGAAAGAGATCACCCAGCGCCAGCACCTTTCCCCGGAAACCTATGGGGCGGTCATGGACAAGGCCCGTGAGAGCGTCAGAGCGCCCTCTCAGGGGCTGTGGGATGCCATCCGGGACACAGACCTCTCAGAACGCGAAACAGAGGCCCTGAGCGACTTTCTGATGCTCAAGGGGGAGATTGCCCGCCACAAGGTCCAAGGGCGCTCCTACGAGCCTCCTGAGGGCGCTCTGGAGCTGGATCGCGTGAGGGGAGATCCCCAAACCGATCCCTGGCCTTTGATCCGGGCTGTCAGGTTAGGGGCAGAGCGTGTGTTTGAAGCCGCCCATGGGTTCGGCATGGGACTGCGGGCGAACATGGGTGACGGGTATGAATCCGGGCGTGAGTTCTTCCCCAGCCTGTCCGACCGGATGCACCTGGCGGCAGTGGTGGCGAAGTGCGGAGCGTTTTGCGCCAGGGTTGAGGCCGTAGTCAAAAATATGCTGCGTCCGGAGGCAACCCAGATCGATGAGCAAATCTGCTGGCCGCAGGAGGCACTGGCAGAGGTGGAGCGGCATGAGATGAACCTTGGCCTGACAGCTCCTGCGGTTCAGAAAGCTCCCTCGGCAGAACGGGACACGGATCTGACCGACCGTTCCAGCCAGGAACGGGATCGGGGACCGAGTCACGGTCGCTGACCCCTAGTGTTAATAGTGTTACCTACGGAGTATGTTACGGGGCCTAAAATTACCCGTAACCTGCTGTTGGTAAAATAGGAAACTATCCACAGGGTTCCGAAAGGTGCGAACCTAGGTTCCGAAAGGTGCGAATTTTGGTTCCGAAAGGTGCGAACGGATGAGGGTTCCCGATAGTGCGAATATCCGCTATGAAGATTCC
>NZ_CP010688.1 GCF_002407245.1 Phaeobacter piscinae
CATGTCCGCCAGAAGGGCAGTTGCCTGTTGTTGCCAGCGATCTCTTTGCTCGCGCATGTCGTGAAGCTGATCGTCCCTGTCTTGGAGCCTTTGCTCTGCTGCTTCAAGCTTGGCTTCCAATAGTTTGAAATCAACCGAATTATTAGTGTTTCCAATGGGTGTTTCCAGTGTTTCCTTTTGTTCAGTTGACCTGTTCGGTTCATACACCCTGAAAAGTTCGGAGGGGTCAATTTTGTAGGCCCCATTTTCCCCCTTGGGTGCCGAAATCTTTCCACTTTTTATAGCCTTAGAGATCGTGGCTTTGGATTTTCCAGTCGCCTTTGCGGCTTCTCCGAGGGTGTATGCCATGGGGTTTCCTATTGTTCATGTCGCCGGTTTGTTAACTGTTCACCGGGTTTCCTCTTTCTCGTCAATGTGGATTGCTGGGAGATCGGGTTCCATGCCTGGGAGGGCGGGTTCGGAGGGCGGGGCCATCCCTTCTCCTGTAGGAAGCTGCCGCTCGCCTCGATAGAGCTTTGGGAGTTTGCGAAGCGGTGCTTGGGATTCGAGTTCCTGTTGATCGTCTTGCTCGTCAGCATCAATGATAACAGCGGCGCTGAATAGGCTGTATCGGAGCCCATCACGGCGCCCATGCCAGGCTACCCGGTCATTCAAAACATATGCCGCAGCGGTCCCCGTTGGGCCGATGCGGCGAACTTCAATCCACTGGCCTTCCCGGAGGACTGCCAGTCCCCGTTTGACCGTGGAAAGACTCATGCCAGTGGCTTTCGCCAGAGCCCTTTGGCTGATCACCACGGCGTTGTGGTCGGAGACGCGGGCGGAAAAGAAATGGAGAAGTGCCGATGCTGCGGGCTGGCGCATCGAAAGTTGTCCCCAGGCTTCGTGGGTTTCTCGCTCAGTCTGGACCCAAGTGCCGCGCGGGCTTTTTTCTGGGAGTTCCGATGGGTTCATGTATGAGCCTACCCTGGTTCGCCCATGACTAAAATTTGCTCATGAGTGGTTAATTGTCGTTCTCGAAATCTTATCACCCGTGACCAAATTTTAGTCAAGGTGGGTTCATAGCTGTGAACCCAGGTGGGTTCATGGGTGAACCCAGGTGGCATCGTAAGTGATTGGAATCATTGAGGTGAAAATCCGCGGACTCTTATGATCTACATGGACCCAAAAAATGCACAGTCAAGCGGGGCGTGGAGACCTCACATATCGCAGCGACCCGCGCAGTGCTGTGTAGTTTTTGGGGACTCAGGCGACGAAGGAGCCTGACCAGGGTGGTTCTTGAATAACCCTCGAAATGAAATGCCAATTTTACAACAAGCGGTGGCGCTTGGGGATGGGGTGGATCAGGCAAGGAGGGGAAGGGGAATTATTTCTCATGGAACATCCCTTCAATCCAAGAGTTAGATAACCAAGAAAAATAATACAGGAAAAACAGTATGTTATGTCGATGCGATGTTTCAAGTTATTGCATCATGGATGTTTCAATGCCGTAAGTAATTGAAACATAACGATAAAATAAAAATCCCCCGAAAAAGTTCCGGGGTTTGGCAAATGGTTCATCTCCTACTTCATCTGAAACAGAGGAGACCAGGAATGGAACCGACCGACACACTTTTGAAAACGCCGGAAGAGCGGATGCAAATGCGTGATTTGATCAACGAAGAGCGGGAAAAAGCTCAGAAGACCTACGAGAAATCCAGGCAAAATGAGGGTTTCACCCAGGTCTATGAAAAGGGATGGATTAGGCTCCGCATTCTCATCGCTCAGAACAAGTCAGCGGCCATTTTGTATTCGTATTTGGCCCAACACATCGACGCCAGCTGTGGGGCGGTTGTCGCATCCCAGGAGCTCCTGGGCGAAGAGACCGGATTGAGCCGAACGACACTCTGGCGAGCTTCAAAATACCTGGAAGAGGTTGGAGCGCTGATCCGTTTCAAGGTTGGAGGGTCAGTTTATGCGTATGCATTGAATGAAACCGAGATTTGGAAATCCTGGGACAGCGCAAAAGAAACAGCAGCTTTTCGGACAAAGACACTCGCCAGGAAGTCTGATCAGCCTGGGCATGTCAGGCGACGGATTAAGGTCATGTTGAAAGACGGCGGAGATGCGCAATGACGGTCCCTACCAAAAAAGAAATTCGTGTTGAGCTGGAAAAATTGCTGGCCGTGGTTCGAGCAAATAGCGGTGTTAGTCAGCGCTTGGGAGAGTTCATTTGGGCCGCTCATTGCGGGTCTGGATTGTTTGATTTTGGTCTGTTCAGCTCACTTGACCGAGGAAACCTGACCCGGGTGAAAATGATCCTGAACTATCGCCTGAATCCTGCCGCCGGGGGCTACGATCTTCCGTTGTCAGATCGTGAAAAAGGATTCTTGCATAAACTGGCATTGGAATCCGCAAAGCTTCCCTAATTCCTTTGGAGCGACCTGAAGGGCGAACAAAGGGGACTTACTCCCCTTTTTTTCCGAGCCGCCCTGTCGGGCTGAAAGAAAAGGTGCGTGCGCGACTTCATCGAGACCCCTGCGGGGGCTGCGTTCGTTCCACGAACGGGGGCAGAGATGCAGCAGGATAAGCTAAAGAAATTCGCCATCATCCGAACTCAGAAGGTCAAAAACCTTGCCGAGTTCGCTGGCCGATCCCGGCACAATTCCCGAGCAGGCGAGAAGGGGACTGAGCACGCTACCAACCCAAACCCGAGGTTCGGCGGTGGCGCTCGCCTTCTCGCTGGGGAAAATGATGCCGTGGCCGCGTGGCACAAAAAGCTGGCCGAGCGCGGAATCGACCCGAATAAGCTGAGAAAGGACAGCGTGAAGGCCGTTGAGATGGTGCTCACTGCAAGCGGCGATTGGTTCGACAGCGCGACTGACAAGGATCGCGTGGAATGGGTCCGGCGCTCGCTTTCCTTTGCAAAGAAAAAGTTCGGAGCGGAGAACATCCTATCGGCCCACCTGCACGACGACGAGGAAACCCCACATCTGCAAATTCTGGCCGCCCCCCTGGTCTTTAAGGGGCGAGCCAAACGAGGCCGAGCCAGGAAGGGAAGAGAAGGGGCCAAGAGAGCGCCCCAGCCCCCCGCGTGGGGCCTCTCGGCCAAGGATTTCATTGGAGGCAGCAGCGCCCAGCATACGGCCTTACAGACCGCCTACTGGGAGAGTATCGCAGACCTTGGCTTGCGGCGAGGTATACCCAGGAAGGAAAGCGGCGCAAGAAACCTGGCTCCGGCGAAGTGGAGAGCCCTTCAAGCCAATGAGCACGATAAGGCCAGAGAGACGACCCAGGCAGCTGAGAGAGATCGCAAGAAAGCGGCGCAGACCCTTTCCAAGGCTGAAGCATGCGCTGAAGCGTTGACCGTCGGGATTGATGCCATTGCGCAAGGTGAGCTGATCTACCGTCCAACCAAGAAGCCAGCTGCTGTAGGCGGGTTGAAAGTTGTGAAGGAGGTCGAACAGCCGATGCTGCCGCAATCGTTTGACGCCTTGGCGCGGTGGCGGGAAACGGTGCGACCTTATTGGTCCGCCTTGGTGGGGTTTGCCAGGCGTTTCGCCAGTGTTCAGGAGCGCGAACAAAATGCCATGCAGCTATCGCATCGGTTGGATGAAGAGAGGGACGCGCATCTGCGGACCGCTGCTCGGCAGGCCAGGCATGAGCATCAATCCGGGATTGAATTTGGCCCGGCGCAGAAAGATACCCAAATCATTGCAAAGGCTCGAAATAGAGGAGAACGACAAAGATGATGAGCAGAGAGCAGGAGCTTGCCCAGCGTGGCCGAGACATTGCCCAGAAGAAGCATGCAGAAAAAATGCGCAAGAAGAAACCAGGCGGAGGAGACGATGAGGGTGGAGAGCAAAGAGAATTGCAGCCAGGTCGCCCGAAAAATCCAAAGAAACCAGACGATCAGCGCTGATCCGAACACCCCCAGGAAACCCTACAGCCATTTATGGGATGGCGGGTTTCCTGAGGGTGTTCATGAAACGGTTTCCAGGTGTTTATCATGAACGCCTGATGGGGGTGGGGCGGGACGCTCTTTTGACTTCTCCCCCGCGTTTGATTTCCGTGGTTCGCACGACCTCAACGCCATCCATAGCAACTTTGAACGACACTTCGTTCAGCTCATCAGCGGCACCACCAAAGCATTTTTGCATGGCATTGAGGAACCCGACATCTTCGAGCTTCTGCACTGCTGGATTGGGGTTGTTCCTGGGACTCGGGATAGTGCCAGGGAAGAGATAGATGCAGGGCGGTGGCAGTTTATACGGGCCAAGCTCGATGATGCGTTCTGGTGCGCCGGTCAGCTTGGGGCAGGTGCGGGCAGCGGTTCCACAGAGCCAGTCCCATACAATCAGGCCATCAACCTTCTTTTCTTCGGCGATGATGTCAGCCGAAAAACGGGTGTGAATACCGGACCAAACATTGTGCCTGGGGTCGGCGCCTTTGTTCTGGCAAACGCTCCATACAACGAACTCATGGGCGTGTGGGGGGCGCGCCGAAATGTTCGTGTTGTTCCCGTCCAGGCATCCTTTCAGCTCGATTGCCGCGATCTTCTCGTTGTTCAGCACGACGGAGTAGTCGTGCCGATTGGCGTTTCCAGCCTCAACCCAATCCTTGATAAAGCCATGATCCTGCATGTGGTTCAGGATGTGCTTCACGAAGGTTTTCTTTTGCCCCATGGAGGCTGAAATCTGCCCCCTGATCCGCTGGATGGAACCTTCAAAAATGCCGCTATCGTAGAAGTCTTTCTCGGGCAGGCCAAAGTCTGCCAGCTCGTGTGCGCGGGTTTTGAGGGTCTCGGAAAACTCTTCGATCCGCTTAGTAAGAAGGGGATCCTTCTTGCATGGAATTTCTTCGCTCAATTGCTTTCTGCCTTTGTTGTAATTTTGCCTGGGACATTACCGGTTCCAGGATGTGTTCGGCAATATGGCGCACAACCGGAACAGCAACGCCGTCCCCGGTAAGGTGATATGCCTCGTTGTATGTGGCCGGGAGCTCGTAGCTATCCGGCAGGCCCATGAGGCGGGCGGTTTCCCTGGTTGAGATCAGGCGGGAGCGAATTTTCTCGCCCTCGACCACCAGGATCAACTGTCTTGAGGAGCCCCCGGCAGGGGTTCGTAAACAGCCCGCAATGTTGTCAAATCTGACTTCTGCCCGCTGGACCTTTATTCCGTGTTCATAGCGGGTGCGCTTATAGACACCCCCGACCATCCGGACGCCGGAGGCCTTGGCCGTTTCAACCTTGGCCAAATTGACCTCGCTCATCATGGAGAGAAGGGCGCGCGTTTCGGATTTGGTGTGCCATTTTACGCTGCCTGGTCGATCTTCAATGACATCAGCGAAGCGCAGTTCGCGTTTGGGAGGGGACGGCATTTCCCACCAAATCCAAGATTCCTGCAATTCGTCTGGCAGTAGATCGTAGGCTCGACGCAATGCCGTTGTATGCCAAGGTGCGGAAGGCCCTTCCGAGGCCCCAGCCAGGGTAATGTCATTGCGAATGGCGATCACAAACAGCCTGGGGCGGGACTGTGGGACGAAGAGAGACGCGTCTGCGACCAAGGCACCGTATCGGTAGCCCACCCCTTCCAGAGCTTCGCAGATCGCAACAAAGTCCGCTCCCTTGTGCGATGTCAGGGTTCCCACGACATTCTCCAAGGCGACAATCGCTGGAGCTCGGTTTTCGGCTTTCAAAGATTGGATTTGGGCAATGAAGGGCCAAAAGGTTCCAGAGCGATCGCCCCGGAGGCCAGCGCCACCGCCCGCGAGTGATAAGTCCTGACACGGAAACGAGCCCCAAACGAGATCAGGAGTTCCAGGCATGTCATCGGGGCTGATGTTGCGGATATCATCCACGATCATTTCACCGTCGCCCCAGTTTTTTTGGTAGGTGGCGCCTTTCTTCCGGTCAAAGTCGTTAGCCAATGTGCATTTCCAGCCCAGGCCCAGGCCAGCTCGCGCCATGCCGCCACCGGCGAAGAATTCGTAAAAAATGTTCATGTCGCAATCTCCGTCAGGCGCATTCATCATCCAAACAGCCTCTTAAAAAATCCTTTGGCCTCTCGATCAGCCTTCGGCCT